>JAIRWS010000052.1 GCA_031268855.1 Candidatus Margulisiibacteriota bacterium
TTTTTTTTTTTTTTTTTTTTTGTTTTTTTTTTTTTATATTTAACAAAAACATTCGGGGGGGGGGGCCCCCCAAATAAGTAATAATTATTCACTTTTTTCTCCTACGCTATTATACGATATTATACCCATTTTTTCTATAAATATATCTCTAATAATTTAGTGTCAGAAATCTTTCACGGCCGGGTCTGAATATTATTTTCTAGCCTGAATTTCCTGGCGCAGTTTAGAAATAAAAACGTCCGCAAGGAATGTTTCGGATTTTCCCTCGCGGTCGCGCACGGAGAGCGTGTTTTCCGCACACTCTTTGTCGCCAAGGACAGCCATGTAAACGACTTTTTCCATTTGCGCCTGACGGATCTTGTAGCCGATCTTTTCGGAGCGCGTATCCAGCTCGGCGCGGATACCGCTGACAGTTAATTGGTCAAACAATTTTTGCGCAGGCTCGTGATGTTTCTCGCTGATCGTGAGAATTTTCACCTGCACCGGCGCCAGCCAGGCCGGAAATTTGCCAGCGTAATGCTCGATAAGTATGCCCAAAAATCTTTCCAGTGAGCCATAAACCACGCGGTGGATCATTACCGGCCGGTGTTTCTCGTCATCCGGCCCGATATAGCTCAGATCAAAAAGCTCCGGCAGATTCATATCGAGCTGTATCGTGCCGCACTGCCAGGTGCGCCCCAACGCGTCCTTGATGTGAATATCGATCTTGGGGCCGTAAAAAGCGCCGTCGCCCGGATTGACCTTGTAGGTTTTACCGGCGGCCTGAAGCGCCTCTACCAGCGCCTGTTCGGAGCGCGCCCAGGCCTCGTCACTGCCTACGGATTTGGCCGGACGGGTCGAAAGTTCCAGATGATAGGACAAGCCAAAAATACTGTACACTTCGTCGATAAGCCGCAGCACATTTAAGATCTCAGCCGTGATCTGCGTCTCGGTCATAAATATATGGGCGTCGTCCTGATGAAAAGCGCGCACGCGGAAAAGCCCGGACAGGACGCCGGATTTTTCGTGGCGGTGCACCAGGCCAATCTCCGCCGAACGTATCGGCAGCTCGCGGTAAGAATGCTGGGTTTCACCGTACAGCAAGATGCCGCCCGGACAATTCATCGGCTTGATAACAAAATCCTGCTCGTCGATCTGCGTGGTGTACATGTTTTCGCGGTAATTGAACCAGTGGCCGCTTTTTTCCCAGAGCGCGCGGCTGAGCAGCGCCGGAGTTTTAGTTTCTCCATAACCGTACTTACGGTGTTTTTCCCGCCAGAAATCCAGCAAAGTATTCCACAGGATCATTCCTTTGCTATGGAAAAACGGAAAACCCAAACCCTCGTCGTGAAAAGAAAAAAGATCTAATTCTTTGCCGAGTTTGCGATGGTCGCGCTTCAGGGCTTCTTCCTGAACATGCAAATAATTTTCCAATTCTTCTTTAGAAGAAAAAGCCGTGCCGTAAATGCGCGTCAGCATTTTATTTTTCTCGCTGCCGCGCCAATACGCGCCGGCAGTTTTCAGCAGCTTGACCGCCTTGATCTGCGCGGCTTTGACGACATGCGGCCCGGCGCATAGATCGCTGAAATCGCCGCTGTCGTAAAAGCTAATTTCCCCATCGGTCAGCTCCGCCAGCAGCTCCAATTTATACGGCTCGTCTTTTAATAATTTTTCCGCTTCGGCTTTGCTGACCGTCCGGCGCGTGAACTGCGGATTTTGCTTGATGATTTTCTGCATTTCTTTTTCGATAGCCGGCAGATCCTTGTCGCTAATGGCCACGCTTCGGCTCCCTTCGACCGCGCTCAGGGCAGGCCGCTCAGCGTCCGCGCCGCCGCTCGAAAAATCAAAGTCATAATAAAAGCCGTCGGCAATAGCCGGGCCGATCGCCAGTTTTGCTTCAGGATAAAGATGCTTGACCGCGGCAGCCAAAATATGCGACGCGCTGTGTCTTAAAGTGCTTAATTCCGGCTGATCCCCGCTCATAAAATTTTCTCGCTAATTAATTGTATGACATGGGCAGGCCCAGCATAATGCCGAACGGAGTGCACACTTCGCCGGGCTGCGGCCCGTCAAAAATCCCGCGCTCGACCAGCGAAAACATCAGGTCTTTTTCCAGCTCGAAAATTTGGCGGCGCGACATAAAACGAAAATGGCCGGCGATCTGCGGAGCGCGCAAACCCAGCACCAGCAGTCCGCCGGACAGCGCCGGATACCGCATTTGGGTAAAGCTCATATTGGCCGTTTGCAGCAAAGCATCGATCGACCGCAGTTGAAAAGAAATATTTTCACCGTTGTCTCTGGTCATTCTCCGGCGCGCAGCCGGACGCCGTTTAGCCGGCTGGGAAGCCCTGGTTTTGGCCAGACTGGCTTCAGCCTTCAAAAAATGCAGTAAGTCAGTTTTCAGCACATCATTCAAAACTGTTTTGACGATCAAGCCCATTTTGTCCGCCAGGCCATCGGCAAGATTTTCTATCGCTTTTTCCTCATTTTGCCCTTCGCCAAAAACCTCAGGGAACATCGAACAGCTGGCTTTGAAAGTGTCGTTTTCCTTTCTGACCACTATTTCAAAATCCACCGGAATATTCATCATAAACCTAAGATTAACATAACTTCGGTGATAAGGCAAAAGGCCGGCCGCAAAATTTTTCGGGTCAGCCTGGAAACAATTCCTTCACCCACTGCGTTTTCTGGTCAGCTGGCTCGGCGGCATAGGCTTCCAGAACTACGTCAAAATTTACTTCCCGTCCGTAAACATCTTTGAGCAGGCCGCAAATGAGATTTTTGTTCTGCGGCTCAAGCAGTTTATTTTTGTGAAAGCCGTAACTTTCCTTGAGCTGCAAAACCAGCGCGCCGTCAGCATAAGTTTTTGGCCGGGACTCACATAGTAATGTCAGCAGCAGCGGTTTTTTTTGCTTGACTTTGTTCAGGAAAAAATTCCAGGATTGTTTGACGGCGGCAAAAGTCAGCGGCTGAGCCGGATCGAGCGCGGGCGGCGCTGCGGCGCTATGCGCCGCAGACATATTTATTGTCTGCGGCGCATCCGGCGGAGTTTCGTTTTGCGGAGGCGGAGAGAAAACCGGTTTGACCATCGTGGCTTGGGACGGCGCAACGGCGTTGAACGCCGCTGCGGCAGCATTCAAGGGCGGCGCAGCGGCGCGCGGCGGCGTCTCAGTTGGCGGCGGCGCGCATAATTCCAGAACAGCCAGCTCAAAAACCAAACACACATTGGGATTCCAGCGCATGTCCTGCTCCGCGCGGGCAAAAACGGCGATCATTCTTTTTAGTTCCGCGGCGGTAGTCTTGTCCGCCACAGCTTGCAGCGCCGCCAGATCTTCCGCGCTCAAATCCAGAGCCTGCCCCGCGCGCAAAGACAGCAGCAATAGATCGCGCAGACAATCCAGCAGATCACGGCCAACCTGCCGTAAATCTTTACCGTCGGCGGTCAAGCGGCCGGTGAATTCTAGAGCGCCGGTCAGATCGCGGACAATGATTTTCTCCAGCAGCTCGGCCAGCGCGGTATTCAAAGCCGTGCCCAGAGAGGACAGGGTTTTTTCAAAAGTAAGGTCTGTGCCTTCCGCGGAGATCAGGCGGTCCAGCAAAGACAGGGCGTCGCGCATACAGCCATCCGCCAAACGCGCCAGATAATTCACGGCGCGGCTGTCGATGGTCACGTTTTCTTTTTGACAAATGGTTTGGAGATGCGCCTCTATCTCCGGCACGGTGATCCGTTTAAAATCAAAACGCTGGCAGCGCGAGAGAATAGTCGGCGGTATTTTTTGGATCTCGGTGGTCGCCAGCACGAACACCGTTTGTTCGGGCGGCTCTTCCAGAGTTTTGAGCAGCGCGTTAAAAGCTTCGGTCGTCAGCATGTGCGCTTCGTCAATGATGTACACTTTGTAGCGGCAGGCCTGTTCCAGCGGATTGTAGTTGACCTGCTCGCGCAGCTTGCGAATTTCGTCGATGCCGCGGTTGGAAGCGGCGTCCAGCTCGATGACGTCCACCGCCGTGCCGTCGCGGATCTTTTCGCACATGGGGCACTGGCAGCAGGGCTTGACCGTCACGCCGTCGGCGCAGTTCAAGGCCTTGGCCAAAATCCGCGCCAGACTGGTTTTGCCCGTGCCGCGCGGCCCGGCAAAAATATAAGCGTGCGCCAATTTATCCTGCTGCAGCGCGTTTTTGAGCGTCTGCACGATCGGCTGCTGGCCGATTATCGTGTCAAAATCCTGCGAGCGGTATTTGCGGTAAAGAGCCAGATGCGCCATGTTTACTCCGTATCGGCGTAAAAACGCGGAACGCGTTTGCCAATGCCGCACATAATCTCATAATCAATAGTGCCGGTCAAATCCGCCAATTCCTGCGCCGTAATTTCCGCGCCGCCCTGCCGCCCGATCAAGACCACCTCGTCACCGGCCGAGACGCTGTCGTCCACAACAGCCAGGCACATATCCATACAGATGTTTCCGCAAAGTTTACAGGAGCGGCCGTTGATCAAGACGCGGCCGCGGTTGGAAAGCAGGCGGCTCAGACCGTCAGCGTAACCGGCGGAAATAGTCGCCAAGCGCGTCGGTTTTGGCGCCGTGAAAGTCGCGCCGTAACTCACGGACTCGCCGGCGGGAATGGTCTTGACAGCCATGACGCGCGATTTAAAAGCCAGCGCGCCGCGGTACAAACCAATGCCGAGCCTGACCATATTGTACTGCGCCTGCGGAAACACCAGCAGCGCCTGTGAACTGAGCGCATGAATATATTTAATATCCGGCAAAATTTCCTGAGCCGCCGCCAGACAGGCGGCAAATTTTTCCAGCTGTTTTTGCCCCGCCGCGTCCAGACAAGCCAGATGCGTGAAGAGTCCCTCCACCTCGATATTTTTTAAATTTTTTACTTTTCGCAAAAACTCCGGCAGGTCTTGCGGACGGAGGCCGACGCGGTTCATGCCGGTATCCACTTTGACATGCACTTTTACTTTGTCCGGCGCGGCCGCGGCCAGCCGCTCAACAAAAGCGTAGTCGTAAACCGTCTGCGCGACCGCCAGTTCGATCAGGTGGGGGATATATTGTTCCGCGGGCTGGCTAAAGATCAGGATCGGCGCGGTGATCCCGCTCTGGCGCAGTTCCTGCGCTTCGCTCAACCAGGCCACGCCAAAATAATTAACACCGCTGGCCGCCAGTTTTTTGGCCACGGCCGGAGCGCCATGACCGTAGGCATCAGCCTTGACCACGCCCAAAATTTCCGTCCCGCGGCTTAATTTGGCGTGGTAAGTTTCGAGATTTTCCGCCACTTTCCGCAAATTTATTTCCGCAAACGCTCTTTTCATTTTTTGCTCTTTATTTTATTTTTGTTTTTATTTCTGACCGTGGCGCGCGCTGGAGATTTCGGCACGGTTCTGGGCAGCAGCGCCTGACAAATTTGATACAGCAAATGCAGCAGGATAGCCAGCAGCAACAAAGCGCTACCAATAACTGCCACCGGCAACCAATCCAAAAGTAGACAGATGTTGAAGATCAGCCAAAATTCCGTACGGCTGAAAAATAAGCGCGGCGCTTTCAGCTTCAAAATCTCGGCCTGCTGCCAGACGAACAGCGTCAGGCCGCGCAAAAGCAAAACGCTCAAAAGCACAACGACCAGAAAATAACTGTCCGCAAAAATCAAGCTGATGAGCAGCGGCGCCAAAAGCAAAATGTCGCAGAGCATATTGGCCAGCGCGTTCCAAAATTTACCCAATCTGCTTTCCAGACCGGTTTGCCGCGCGTAAATGCCGTCAAAATAAGTAAAAAACCAGGCCAGAAAAAAACAGCCGACCGCTTCCCAGGGCCGGCCGTAAAGCACAAAACCGCCGCCCAGCAGCGCAAAAAAAACCGCCACCGCGGTCAAAAAGTTGGGCGTGCAACGGAACCAGCGAAAAAAATTTATCAGGCGCAAAAATTTCTTTTCGTAAGTTTTTAAGCCGCGCCGGTCCCGCCAGAAAAACATCGAGAAACTCAGCGACATAACAAATTTATCCATTCTGGTAATTGATTTTAACACGCCTCTACCTTATATCCTTATGCCGAAATTAAGCCCAAATGCCACACCAGCAGCCAAAACAAAGCGGCCAAAGCCACAGCGGCATAGACGCCGGCCAGCACGTCGTCTAGCATCACGCCCCAGCCGCGCGGCAGTTTTTGGCTGCGGTGAATTCCCAGCGGTTTCACTATATCAAAAAAGCGAAACAAGGCAAAACCCAGCGCGGTGACGCCGCCGTTCATAATTATCAGCATTATTTTGGCCGGCGAATCCGGCATCCACAAAAGCAAATTCGGATTTGGGATGAACAATAAAAAATTGCCCAGCCAGCCGGCAAAAAAAGAGGTCAGCCACAAAGCCAGCAAAAAAGTCAGGGACTGGCCAACCACTTCATCGATAACAATTTCGCGGGCGTCTTGTTTTTGGTGCAGGCGATCGTACTCGCCGGAAACAAAAACGCCGAGCAGAAAAAGCCCTGCCACCAGCCAATGGTAAAACCAGAAAAAATCCCAAAACGCCAGCAGATTTACGGTATTCACTACGCTGGCGTATATCAGGACAGCCAGCAAACTGCCCCAGGTGCCGGGCGCTTTGGGCAAATAGCCGACATAACCCGCCGTGGCCAGAAAATCGATTATCCTTCTATATAATAATCTGCCGGGCTTCTGCTCGTCCGGAACAGTTTTTCCCGGCGGCTGGATCTGCCGGCTGAGCAAAGCTAAAAATTTTTTCACGCTGTCAGCGGTTTTATGTTCCGCCTTGTAGCCCGGATAACCCTTGGCTAGCTCGAGGTCGCGGCGCAGATCGAGTTTCTTCAGCCGCGCCACATGATTATTGCCAAGCAGTTTGTGATAGCGCGCCAAATATTCCTGCTCGGGCTGACCGTCCGTCGGGATCAAAAGCGCCTTTTTTTCCAGCTCCGCCAGATCCATGACCGTAGAGTAACCGGAGCGCGTTACGACCAGCGCGGCGGCGTTCATCATTTCTTCCTGCTGTTTCCGGTTTAAACTGCCGAAAATCTCGACCGTGCCGATCTTTTTATGATAGCCGGTTTTTTCCGGCGCGCCCAGCGTGATGACAGTCTGGCGCCCCTGCAGCGCGTCAAGGGAAGCCAATATTTTTTCCTCAAACACCGTGCGCTGCGGCTCAGGGCCAGAGATCGAAATAAAATAATCCAGCTTCCTTTTAGTCCGGCGTTTTTTCAGCATCGACAAAATACCGATGTACTCCACGTCTTTTTTCTTAAGAAACCAAAAGTCGTGCGTCAGCAGACCGGAGATCGAATTTTCCTCCGTGTCCGGCACAATGAATTTCGTAAAATGTTTTTTGACGCGGCGCATATAATTTTCCGTAAAAATCTCGCCAAACCAGGTCGCGCGCGCGGTGGACTGCTTGAGCTGATTGGACAAAAAATAGCTGGGTTTATCCGGCAGATAAATGCCCATGCGTGAATCCGAAAAGACCAGATCAAATTTATATTTGGCCTGCAGCCGCAAAAAGGCTTTGTGCTCGTCCAGAACTTCTTTGACAAAAAGCGGCGAGTTCAGCAAAAAACGGCGCGAGGAAAAACCTTTTTTGCGGAAAACCCGGTTAAAAGAATAGTCCGGCAGCTCAAAATACCCGGCAACGGTCTGGCCTAATTCCTGCCGCAAGAAAGCCAGCGAACGGCCGTAAGCGATGATGTATGTCTGATAGCCATAGTCGATCGCCGCCCGCACCAGAGGCATAGTGCGCGTCGCGTGTCCCAGGCCATAGGAATTGAAAGCGAAAACGATTTTTCGCCCTTTATTCTTGCGCATATTAATTAATTATAGCAAAGATTACCGAAATTCGGGACATTTAATTAACCGCGCGATAACGCAAAAAATCCTGCAAAATCTTCTGGGCAAAATTTTTGGCCTTTTTATCCAGCCGGCTAAAACCCCTCAGCAGTTTTGCTTCCGCGGCGCTTTCTTTGAGCAAAACATTTTTCCGCTCGGTCTCCGAAAGCTCTTTAAACCACCAGTTTAAATCCAGGCCGTACGCCCTGCTGATATTAAACAGCGTCACCAAATGGGGCAGCCGATAGCCTTTAAGCAGCCGGTAATACTGCGCGTACTCCAGATCCAAAAAATCGGCAGTTTCTTCAATGGTTTTGCGGCTGTGCCTGCGGAGTAATTGCAATTTTTTACTAAACAACGCTTTGAGTTCGGCGTCATTTACCCGTTCGCCCACTGGACACTTCCTTGCTCGAATATTGAACACATTTTAGGCATTAACATATATTTTTCTTATGTAATAAACAGCATAATTATCTATTGACAATATGTCTCTTGGGTATATAATAAAAACAAACCACTACACAAGGAGGCATTTATTATGACTATCGCAACAGGCCAGCCAATGCTGGCGAGTGACATTAACAATTTGACTTTTTTTCCGATCGGGACAATTTTAATGTACGACGGCGCCGGCTGGCAGGACAATGTGACGCTTAGCGGCTGGTATAAATGTGACGCCGCCAATGCCGAAGCCGGCCGCGCGCCAAATCTGGAAAATCGATTTATCCGCGGCGGGACTATCGCCGGCAACGGACGGGGAAACACCGGCGGCAGTGACAGTGTAACTCTTATGACCAGTAATCTGCCAAGCCATGATCATAGCTTAACTGGACTAACAATAGGCGGCGGCAATCACTCACACAGTGCCGGTACCTTAAAAGCCGACAGCGGTTCAGCGGAACATTCACATGGCGCGGGCACTTTAAAGACTGCCACCGGCGGAAGCCACGAGCATACTTTCTCCAATGGAGCTACAAATGAAACAGGGGCTCATCAGCATATACTGCGGAATTATGGCTCTGGCAGCGGAGCTGCGGACGGCGATGGCGGTTGGACTGATATTGGTGAAAGAAATATGTCTTCCAGCGCAGGAAACCATTCGCATACTGTAACCGGCAGTATTTCATCCCATCTAGGCCATACACATGATATGACAGGCTCCACGGAACAAGCCAGCGCATCACACACACACAACATTAGCGGCAATACTGCTGCATCAACAGAGCACACTCATACGGTATCCGGAGGAACAATTAGCAGCACCGGCAGCGGCTCGTCATTCAATGTAACGCCACCTTATTACAGCGTGATCTATATCAGGAAATGCGCCTAAACGGACAGCCCGGCCGCCGTCACCAGCTCATGATCTTTTTCAACAGAATTACCGGCGGTGGTGAGATAATCGCCGAGCATGAAGCCATTAGCGCCGGCGGCGAAAACCAGATCCTGCCGGTCTTTCAATAATTGCTCGCGGCCGCCCATCACGCCGATATTTTTGTCCGGCAGAAAAAAGCGGAACAGGGCGATAGTTCGGCAAATAGCGTCGACGCTCAACGGCGGCAGGTTTTCCAAACGCGTGCCGGCGACAGGATTGAGAAAATTCAAGGGCACGGATTCCGGTGATAGCTCCGCGATGGCCTGCACAAACTCCACGACCTGCTCCTTGCTCTCGCCCAGACCCACAATGCCGCCGCAGCATAATTCCAAACCAGCCTCTTTGGCCGCGCGCGCTGTCCGCACCCGATCCGCGTAAGTGTGCGTTGTGCAGATCTGCGGAAAATAAGACTCCGCCGTTTCCAAATTGTGATGATAGCGGCGTAAGCCCGCGGTTTTTAATTTTTGCAGAGCGGAGCTGTCCAGTATACCCAGCGAGGCGGCGGCGTGAATGTCTTCCGCGGCGATCAAGCGCACGGCGGCGAGCACCCGCTCCAGATCCTGCGGCGCCAAGCCTTTGCCGGAAGTCACAATACCGAAACAATGCGCGCCGTTTTTTTTGGCGAGCAGCGCTCTGGCTAAAATTTTCTCCGGCGGCAAAAGCGCGTAAGTCGCCACGCCGGTCTGATGGCGCGCGGACTGGGCGCAGTAAGCGCAGTCCTCCGGGCAGGAGCCGGATTTCGCGTTGACGATACTGCAGAGCTGGGCGTGCTGGCCGGTATGCCTGTCGCGGATCTCCCGCGCCTGACGCATTAACTCCGGCAGCTCGGCGGCGGGAGTGTTGAGAATAGCGAGGCCGTCGGCGGCGGTAAGCATGCGTGAATTATATAACACGACACTGAGTAGAACAAATTTAACTTAAAGTCCTATCACTACCGCTAGACCATCCTGCACCCGGGAAATCTCATCTGCTGTAACTTGCCCAAGACATTTTATTAAACGTTTTTCAGACACAGAACGGACTTGAAAACAATCAGCCGCCGATGATTTACTCAAACCATTGTCATTATTGGGCACAATCTTTATCATCCAGGATACCGCGCTGTAATGGTCTTTCCAATCGGTCAACGGCACAATTATTTTTAACGGTAGTTTACCAATCGTATTGTCATTGATAATTAAGGCGGGACGAGTTTTTTTGATCTCCGCGCCAATAGTCGGCTCCAAACTGACCAGCCAAATCTCGCCTTGCTTCATAAAAACTCTTCATCATCCAAAACGGTAAAAGCCAGCAATTCCCGGTCATTTTTGTAGTCGTCAGCTATGATGGCGACAGCCTTTTCTAAAGATTGGTTTTGTTCATCTTCCCGAACAGAATGAATAATTTGCTCGGCAAGCCACATCCGCTGCTCCACCGGCATTTCCCGAATTTCATCTAAAATACTGGCAGTCCCGTACATAAGACAATTATATCATATTTGCTCACCTTGAAATCGCTCCTTTGAGCTGTACAAACAACGTTTCCCGCAGCCCGTCCAGATTTTGCGCGGCGGCGGCGGAAATGCTTAAAGTTTCGAGCTGCGGAAATTTTTGTTTGAACCGCGCGATATTTTCCGCGCTTTCAGGAATGTCAATTTTATTGAAAACGACGAGTTGTTTTTTTCGCGCCAATTTCGCGCTGTAGGCTTTTAACTCCTGATTGATGATCTGATAATTTTGCGCCGGATCGCCGGACAAACCGCTCGCGTCGATCAGGTGCAGAATTATTTTCGTGCGCTCGATGTGGCGCAAAAATTCGTCGCCCAAACCCGCGCCGGACGAGGCGCCCTCGATCAGACCGGGAATATCCGCCAGCACAATATTTTTTTTATGCACCGGCAAAATGCCCAGATTGGGCGACAGCGTGGTAAACGGGTAATCGCCGACCTTCGGTTTGGCGTTGGTCAGCATTTTAAGCAGCGTGGATTTGCCAGCGTTGGGCAGGCCGACCAGTCCGGCGTCCGCGATCAGTTTTAATTCTAATTCCACCCGCAGCTCTTCGCCGGGCAGACCGTGCTGAGCATAAGCCGGCGCTTGATTGCGCGAAGTGGCGAAATGATAATTACCCCGCCCGCCCTTGCCGCCTCTGGCCAGCAGAAATTTTTCACCGGGACTGGTCAGATCCGCAATTATTTTTTTGGTTTCGGCCTGACGCGCAACAGTCCCGCAGGGCACCAGAATTACAATATCGTCCGCATCGCGGCCGGCCATTTTGTTGCGCAAGCCGTTCTGCCCGTCCGCCGCGCTAAATTCTTTTTTGTAACGAAAATCGTTCAGCGAATTCAAGCCGGTGTCCGCCTGCAGATAGATCGAGCCGCCCGCGCCGCCGTCGCCGCCGGCCGGCCCGCCAAAAGGCCGATACTTTTCGCGCAAAAAATGCTTGCCGCCCACGCCGCCGTGCCCGGCTTTGACGTAAATAACCGTTTCATCGAGGAACATGCGCGGAATTATAGCATGCGGCTGAGCAAGGCCTGGACAATTTTAATTATGCAACTTTTATAATATATATAACCGTATAATACGCTGGCACGGTATTTACAGAAACCGGTATCGACGTCGTTGAACCACTGCCAAAATTCCCCGTATTACCGCTCAAGGTAATCGTATGAGTGTGATTTGCGTTCGCGCCGCCCGAAGTCACCGAACTACCGGCAAACGTATGCGCGTGCGTGCCGCCGCCAGTGATCGAAATTCCTGTCGTGCTGCTTTCCACACTGCCTCTGCTGCTTTCCGGCCGGCCCGCATCTCCGCTGGCAACCCCGCAAATGCCGTTATTGCCGCCGGATTCGTTATGCCCTGTAAAACTATGGCCATGTCCGGGGTCATAAACATTAGTAGCGGCATGACCATGCGCTCCTTCCCCGGAAATAGTTCCGGCAGCCGTAACTGTATGGGTATGTCCCTGACTTTCATTGCCCGTAGTCAATGTTCCGGTCAGGGGGTGATTATGAGCGGGCAAATTCTCAGGGGTCAAAGTAATATTCGCGGAACCAGAATCACTGCCGCCGATGGCGCCGGAGCTTTCCGCGCCGCGCAGAAATTTATTGGTCAGATCCGGAATGTTCGGGTCAGCAACATGATTGGCGGCATTGCAGACTTTCCAGATCTTTTTAAATTCCGCGCCGGTCGCGCTCCACGCTGCGGAACTGAAAGTCAAGATCGCGCCTTTCGGAAAAAAAGTCAGATTGTTAATGTCGCTCGCCAGCATTGGCTGGCCTGTTTGAATAGTCATTTGTGTCCTCCCCGTAAAAATATTTTATATCGAAACATGATTATATTTTATCAGATAATTATGATAAAGCAAGCCCCCTGGAACAGTTAGAATCTGGCCATCAAGCAGGAGGCCGCCAATGGACAAGTCTAATCTGGAAAAAGAATTAAAAATCCTGATCAGCAGCAAGCTCAAACAAATCCGTAAACAAAGCGGCAACACGATCGAGCAGATGGCAGAAGAGATCGGCATCGAATACACTAATTTTTGGAATCTTTACAGCGGTGTCAATCTGCCACGGCTGAGCACTTTGTTTCAGTTGAGCAAAACCTACAATTTTCCCATCGGCTACTGGTTTGAGGGCCTAGAAAAATTGACGGTCAAAGAAAAAGCCGCGGCGCGGCAAAAGACCAAACTGGCCAATTTGCTGAATGTTTATCAAAAACTGGACGAGAATACGCAGGACGTGGTGCTAAACATTCTTAAAAGCCACGCGCGCCGACGCAAACACACTATCAAATAACAGAATAATAGATTAGGCCGGATAGACCGAGACTTTTTGTTTTTCGCGGTTGTGGCGCTCAAATTTGACCACGCCGTCGATCGTGGCAAAAAGCGTAAAATTGTGTCCCAGGCCGACGTTTTGCCCGGGCAAAAATTTCGTCCCTTTCTGCCGCACGATAATATTGCCGGAGCGCACTTTTTGTCCGCCGTAAATTTTGACACCCCAATACTGCGCGTTGCTGTCACGTCCGTTGCGGGAACTGCCCTTGCCTGTTTTATGCGCCATTTTTTACTCCATTACCTGTTGATTTTCTCGATCCGCACAACCGTATAATTTTGCCGGTGGCCATTCTTGCGGTTGTAACCAGTTTTCGGCCGGAATTTTTGGATAATGACTTTTTCGCCCTTGGTCTGCTCGACCACCGCGGCCTGCACCGACACGCCGCTGAGATACGGCTGGCCGATCTGCACCGCGTCTCCGTCCGCCACGAGTAAAACCCGGTCAAAAACCACAACGGCGGCTTTTTCCGCGGCTAATTTTTCCACCGGAAAAACATCGCCCTCCGCCACTTTGTATTGTTTACCGCCCGTTTCGATAACCGCGTACATATTTATACCTCGCTTAAATAGGCGGTAATTTTACTTTAAGCAACAGTAAAAATCAATACATTGACCGGCACAAATTTCTCGATACATAAAGTAGCAAACCCATTTATTTTTCTTGGTATAAAAAAGCTGGAAATGGGTATACGTCTACCATATATGAATATGCTGAAGAAAATATTATTTAGTCTCCTGCTGGGAACCTGGGTCTTTGGCTCCACGGCCGGCAGTTTTCTGGACAACCCGATCTCGGCGCGCGCGCTGGGACTGGGCGGCTACGGCTCGGCTCTGCAGGAAGGCAGCGCGGCCTATCTCAACCCGGCCGTCATCAAAACGCAGAACAATCAGAGCTATCAGCTGACGCAGGGCAAGCTGCTCGACGAAGTCAACTACACGGCCTTTAATTATTCGATCGGCAATATCGCTTTTCTCGATCTGGGTTTAGGTTTTTCTTTTCTTAACGCCGGCATCGACGGTCTGCAGGAATCAACTTACGACAATGACACCGGCACCGCCGCTTACACCGGCCAGACTTTTGGCTACACCGGACGGGCATATATTTTGACCGCCGGTCTCAAAGTTCTGGACAATTTAGCGCTGGGGCTGAACTTCAAGACGGTGCAGGAAAATCTTTACGACCAAAGCAGTCTGGGCAGCGGGCTGGACATCGGTTTGCTCTGGCACACGCCAAAATTCGCGGCGGGATTGTCCCTGCTCAACATTGTGCCGCCCAAACTGACCTGGACCCAGGGCAGCGAGGAAGAATTGAACACGCGCCTGATCGCCGGCGCCGCTTATGAGATACTGGACAGCTGGAAAATTTACGCCGACGCGGAACAAAGCGGCAGCCGGCCTTTTTACTACGGCGTCGGCACGGAATATGTGCTTTTCAATATCGCGGCGCTGCGCGTGGGCTACAATCCCGATCAGCTTTCTTTCGGCACCGGCGTCAATCTTTTTAATTTCAATTTAGATTACGCTTATATAATGAAACATGCCGATTCCGACGCCGGCGCCACACATTTTATTTCAGTGGCTTACCGGATCGAGAACAAAAAAGAGATGGACAATATTGCCAGCGCCGACCGCGGCCGCAAGAATATGACCGAGGCGATCGAAGCGGAAAAATTGAACAAAGAATTGGCCGCGCAAAAACTGCTGGAAGCAAACAATCCTGAAGAAACGGCCGAGATCGAACCGCTGCCGATCAAGGACAAAGAAGAAATTATTGAGACTGCCGCCGTGCCTCCGGCCGAAGCCGCCAAACTCGATCCGATCAAGCCGGTCACCACGCCTAAAAAAGCGGTCAAAATTACGACTAAAAACGCCAAAGCTGTGGTCAAGAGAAACCGGAGCGCTAAATCGAGAAATGCTGTTACAGTCAATATTACTGAAGAGTCGGCCAACGCCCTGTATGATTATCGTATTGCGCTGGTCACGGCCAGATACTATGAGCAGACCGGCAAACTGCAGGCTAATATTTATCTGGACAATACCGGCAATCAGCCGCTGGCGGTGCGCACAGCTTTCCGCCTGCTGGACAGCGACAACAAAGTACTCTGGGAAAATAAAAACCGCGCCACCTCTATCAATGTCGGCAGTACGGAAGTGCTACGGCTCACCGCTGAAAAAGAACTGCCCGCCGGAGCTTATTTTCTAGAGATAACTTCCAGCTCACCGGAACTGAGCAAGTATCAAAAAGAAACTTATATTAAACGTAATTGAATAAAAAAATCGTTCTTGGCGCTTTG
>JAIRWS010000053.1 GCA_031268855.1 Candidatus Margulisiibacteriota bacterium
ATTGTTTATGCTGGAACGCCAGAGGCTCCTGTCAAGCTAATCAGAGTTACGTCTGTTCGACCGCTTGCTGATTATAAGTTGTTTTTAGGATTTTCTACTGGCGAGCAAAAAATTTATGATTGCGCTAATCTGTTAGACAAACCTGTTTTTCGGCCGCTAAAAGACAAGGCTGTTTTTGACAGCGTCTACCTTGATGGCGGCGCGCCTGTCTGGAATAACGGCGAAATAGACATTGACCCGGAATGTTTGTACGAAAATAGCAAAGATATTTAAAGACGATTTAGGTTTATTTGATAATGCGGCAAACAGCGGCGGCTACAACCCAGATGACGACGCCGCGCTGCTCAATGAAGCCAACCAGCGCAGGTAGAGATCGCGGGGCGGCTGTGTGGTATAAAATTAAGTAAGGAGTAATTATGTACGCGGTCAAAGGCATATATGACGGAAAAACAGTTCAGCTCGGTGATCCTGTGCCGGTAAAAGAAAAATATGATGTGTTGATTACGTTCTTAAATCCGGTAGACCTTAACGGCGGCCAGCACAAAGGCCAATCCGGGAAAAAATTGTCTGACCGTTTTGCTGGCGCACTGCGCTTGTCTGATGCGCAGTATACTGATTTTCAAAAATCAATTAGCGAAAGCAGAAAAGAATGGCACAGAGATATTTACTAGACACAAACATTGTTATTGGTTATTTACGCAAAGAACTACCCGATACAGGGATGACGTATGTTTCAAATATCGTTGACAAAATTCCTAATATTTCGGCAATTTCAAAAATTGAAATTTTGCGGTTTAATACAACACCAGAGAATTATCGGGTTTTGGCTGATTTTGTTGCCGAAGCCGCAATTTATTCTGTCAGCGATGCGATAGTAGATATTACTGTGGTTTTGTGCAGAAAAAACAAAATAAAAGTCCCCGATGCTATAATTGCAGCAACCTGTCTGGTAGAGCAAATGATTTTGTTGACGCGCAATACTGCCGACTTTAAAAATATTCCAGAGTTGCACATAGAAAATCCCTGGAAAGTCTAGTACGAAATGATGAATAAAAACAAAGTTCACAGCGGCAGCTTAGCGGACGACGCCGCGCTACTCAATGAAGTCAGCGGGCGCAGATAAAATTAGTCTAATTTAAATTACTGTGCTCTAATTGCCAGAAAGATGCGGCAGACATAGTTTGGGGATGCTCTAAGTTAATATTTAAAAAATGCTTATCTCCACTTATTATTATGTCCACATCTGCCAGAATCGCTGCATTTAAAATGGGGTGGTCTTTGGGATCGGAAATTAGTTTGCTTGGTTCTCTAGGCGCAGATATAAGTTCGTAAGACAGCTGTGCCAGTAAAACATCTATATCAGGCAAAAGGTCTGGTCTTTTTCTGGCAACCACGTCTTGTAATTCAGCTATAATATAATCGCATAAAATTAATTCGTGATATTCAGTAATATAAAACAAAATATTTGCTGGCAATGATTCCTTGAAGAGCAATGCCGAAAAGATAATATTTGTGTCCGGCATTATTCTCATAACTATTTCTTTTTCCCGTAACGCAATCTATTGATCAACCGCTGGACATCGTTCTCGGTTTTGACTCCAAAGTCTTTAGCCGTACCTTTAAAAGCATCTTGAGCTTGAATAATAGCTATGGACGAAGCATTGCTGATCATTATTTCATTGTCTCGTTCGATAAACAATAATTTGTCACCGTCTTTTATCTGCAGTTTCTTGCGTATTTCAATAGGAACTGTGACTTGTCCGTTGGCTGAGACTTTGGCAAGATTCATAATCGAACACCTCCAATATTCTTTAGATTATTTAGATTCTTTATTTTCCTTACTTAATTATAATAGGCTGTTATATAAAAGACAAGCCTCTACCGCGCTCACCACCGAGCAGCAGCAAATGTAAATTTTAGGTCGGCTGCATATAAAAGAAAACGTAAGTCAGGCGCTCCACCATAATATTGATAATCCACATAATGCGCTCCATCAGCAGCGGGATCATCAGCATAAAAATAAAAATACCCAACGCCGGCTTGATCTGAAAACCGAGCTGAAAAACGTTGACCTGCGGGGCAACGCGCGAAATGAGGCCAAAAGCAAAATCCAGCAGAAAAATCACCAGCATCACCGGCGCGGCCAATTGCACAGCGATCGAAAAAACCGTGCCGACCAGACCGGCAATTTCATTGGCGGCGTTGGAAAAATTCCAGACGCCCAGCAGCGGCAGCGCGTCGTAGCTTTTGTACAGCGCGGCCAATATAAAATGCAGGCCGTCGATCATTATAAAAATCATAATGACCACCCAGCGCAGCAGCCGCGCCGTCACCACCGTCTGCCGGCCGGTCGTCGGATCGAGCATGCTAGCCACCGAAAGTCCCATTTGCGCGCCCATCAAATCGCCAGCCGCTTCGATGCCGGTAAAAACAATGCGCGTCACCGAGCCCAGAATGTAGCCAATCAAAAATTCCAGACCGACCGCCAGCATAAAAAGCAGCATGTCGTTGGGCAGGCGGGTCTCGGGAAAAGGCACGACAAACCAGAGCAAAAAAGTCAGCGTCACCATGAACACCGCTTTGAAACTGCGCGAGACGATATTATCGCTCAAGATCGGCACAGTCACAAAAATACCGGCGATGCGGGCAATGATCAAAAGAAAAATTTCCAATTGCAGGATATTGAGCGCCATAAATTACCGCAGAGTCGGGATCATCACCCAGAGCTTTTCGCAAAAGGCCACCAGCTGCGAAGCCATAGAAGCGATGGTGATCATCAGCATCAGCATCACAATGATCATTTTGGGCACGAAAGTCAGGGACTGCTCCTGGATCTGCGTCAGCGCCTGAAAAATCGCAATGACTAAACCGATCACCAGCCCTAAACCGATCGACGGCAGAGACAAAGTCAAAATGAGAATAATGCCGTCATTCATTAAACTGCTGAGCGTATCTATATTCATTTATTTGCGCTCCGTTTACAGGCTTTTCAAGTAAAAGATTGCACCAGGCCGCGGGTGATCAAAAACCAGCCATCAGCCAGCACAAAAAGCAGGATTTTAAACGGCAGCGAGATCATCACCGGCGAAAGCATGAACATGCCGAGCGAAAGCAGGACATTGGACACCACCATATCCACCACAATAAACGGCGCGAAGATCACAAAAGCAATTTTAAACGCGGTGGTCAATTCGGAAAGGATAAAGGCCGGGACCAAAACATACACCGGCACATCTTTGATGTCGCTGATCGGCGGAATTTTAGAAAACTCGATAAACAACACCAAGTCTTTTTCCCGTGTCTGGCGCAGCATAAAATTTTTGAGCGGCAGCAGACCGTTTTCCAGGGCTTTTTGCTGGGAAATCGTGCCGTTATTGTAAGGCTGCACCGCCGTAGTATTGATCTCCTGCCAGACTGGCGTCATCACGTACATGGTCAAAAAAAGCGCCACGGAGACAATGACGGCCGAGGGCGGCGTCTGCTGCGTGCCGATAGCGGAGCGCACAAAACCCAGCACGATCACAATGCGCAAAAAGGAAGTCGTGGTCATCAATAAAAAAGGCAGCAAAGAGATCAGCGCCAGCGAAAGCAGCAACGTAATGTTTTGGCTGAACTGCACCGTGCCGGTCACTTGATTGAGGTCGAAAGTCAGCGGCGTAACCGCCGGCGCGGCGGACAGCACAGACAGCAGCGGCGCCCAAAACCAAAATTTTTTATTTTTTAACATGTCTTTTTCCCGGCCGCGTAACTTTGGCTGATCTTAGCAGATCTTTTTTGGGCGCTAAGTCCGCCAGATAAGCGGCAAAATTCTTTTTAAGCGGCGCGCTGTATTGCAATTGGCCGGCCGGTAGGTCGTAGCAGGCTGTTTGTTTATTGCTGACCAGCAGGAGTTTATGCGCGCCCTTGATCTCCAGCACATAGGCGGCCGTGCCCGGCTCAATAACCAGCCGCTCTTTTAAAACCAGATTGGCTTCGGGAGAAATACGGCCGCCGTTGACGCGCGGCAGCAAATATTTGTACCAGTAATAAGTGAAGATCAGCAGGAGAATAATTATCGCCAGTGACTTGAGCAGGGAGCGCAGATAAGCGCCGGAAGAGCTAACGTATAGCGGCGCGGCCACTTCCTCAGCAGCGGTTGCCGTCGCCAGCAGGAAAATCAAAACCCGCAGCATTTAACGGCTGATGACTTTGGTTACTTTCACTCCGTAGTTTTCACCAACAGCCACGATCTCCCCCTGAGCGATAAGTTGCGAATTGACCATGATCTCTACCGTCTCGCCAGCTTTTTTGGCCAGCTCAATCACGTCGCCCTTAGACAACTGCAAAAGTTTTTGCAGATCGACGCGCGTCTTGCCCAGCATCACAGTCACATCAACCGGAATATTGCCGAAAAGCTCCTGACTGAATTTCGCGCCGCCGCTGGACGGATGCAGTTCATCCAAAGCCACCGTATTGTATTCTTTGTTGACGCCGCCATGCTCAGCCGCCGGCTGCTGCTCTCCGATACTTTCGCCAAACGCCACTACTTCAGCCATAAATTTCCCCTTTATTTTTTATATTATCGCTTTTTTTATTTTAAATCGTCAATATCCCAGGTAAAATCATCATCCGAGCCGGCGCTCTCTTCCGGCAAGTTTAATTCGTCAAGCAGCGGATCTTTAATTTCCATTTTGCTTTCATCAACTTTGCCGTCTTCCGTGTAAGCCACGCTTTGCGCGTCGACTACCGGCGGTGAGTAAGGCGCGGCTGGCTCCTGTGTTTCCGGCTCCGGAACTGCGGCAGCTGGCTGAGCGGCATCTGGCTCAACCGCTGGTTTGATCTCCGCTGTTTTAGCTTCCGGCGGCGCGGACGCGGTCGGCGGCTCTGCTTCTGCGGGCGCGGACGGCGGTTCTGGCGCGGGCGCAGGGGCGGCGGCCACGGGCTGCTCGACCAGGCGCGGCGCGGCGGAAACTTTGGGCGCGGCCAGATTGTAAAACTTCGGTTTATGCTCGATAACTTTCACGGCATAGCGGCCGCCGCATCTGCCCAGTTTGACAAAAAACTCGCCCTGCTCGGCCACGGACATGATCAGCGAATCGGTAACTTTTTCGTTGAGCTGCAGGATATCGCCCGGTGTCATGGTCAAGATCTCGCCGACCGAAACGCGCGTCGTGCCGATCTTAATATTGACCGGCACCTGCGTGCCGGAGACCGCGCCAGAAGCCAGCTGCACGGTCATTTTCTTCGGCCTAGCAGTTTTCCTGGCGGCATAAGCGGCCTGCATTTTTTCTAAATCCTTGACCGTATAGATAAACCAAAAAACCGCCGGTTTATTGTCCGCTAGATAAAAAGTCTGCGAAAAAACCGCCATCTCTTCGTCTTTTTTTAATTTAGTTTCCGGCCGGAGTTTCGGCGCAAAAATTTCGCCAATAGTTTCACCGGAAAAAGCGTCCAGCAAATAAGTTTTGTAGGATTTAAGTATTTCGCGGCTCAACAAAGCCAGCGCCGGTTTTTCCAGCGCGGACAAAGCATCATTTGGTTTTTTAACGGTCAGCCCCTGTCCGCCGCAAAAACGATCCAGCAGCGCATAGGCCAGCGCGTTGTCCAGCAGCACGGTAAAACTAAACTGCCCGGCCGCCACCTCAAAAGAGGTCGCCGCCGCCGGCGCGCTGTTCAAAAAGTCACTGTATTTCAACTGCAGCACGGCCGACTCTTGAATACCGCAGGAAATTTTTAAATTTTGACTTAAAACCTCGCCGAAAAAATCCGCCCATTTGTGGTGAATCTCCAGCAACTCATCAACCTGTGCGACTGTCAGCCCGCCCAGCTCCAGATTATTGTTGTAGCGCTCGCGGGGTTTGTATTCATACCAGTTGCCGATGACCTGTTTTAAGCGAATATCCTTAAGCTGTCCTGCCGCCATTAATTTACCCCAGCAATTTATTGATAACCTGCGAGATCTGATCGCTGGCAATTTTAATCGCGCTCAACACCGCGGACATCGCACGCTGGACTTCGATAGCGTCGATCGTTTCACCGGTGTAAAATACATTGGATTTTTCCAGAGACTGCGGCTCCACCGTGCCAAAAGCCTCATCGCCTGGCGTGCCGGTGCTCCTGGTGCCAGACACCACAGATTCTTTGAGCAGCGAGCCGTTGTATTGGGTCAGTCCCTCGACATTGGTGAAATCCGCCAGCGTAACCTGGCCAATCTGCACAGCCTCTTCCTGACCCGCCGTATACATCGAATAATTGCCCAGCAGCACACCATTAGGGCCCCAGCCCAGGTCGGTATAACCGCTGGTGGTGAGCGGTCCGGAATCGCTCATCAGCGCATTACCGGAGCCGTCAATTATATATTGTCCGGTCGTGTCAACATGAAAACTGCCGTTGCGTGTGTAATAGACCGTGGCGCCTTCATCCGGCGAGACCATAAACAAACCGCGTCCGGATATCGCGCAGTCCAGCGCTCCGCCTTCGCCCAGCGCGCCCTGCGCAAAATCTAAACTGATCGAGCCCAGCGTTACACCCGAGCCAAACTGGATCGGGTTTAATTCACCGGTAAAACCGGAGCCCTGAAAACCCTCATTGACCACGTCGTTGAACACGGTTTTGAAAGACTGCTTCAGCGCCTTATAACCCGTCGTCGCCATATTGGCGCTGTTGTTCGTACTGATGCGCAAGCTCTGATTGAACGCGCCCATCGCGTTCTTGGAACGTCTGATAATATCCAGCAAACCTACTGTATCCATAAATCCTCCTTAGGCCGTCGTGATCGATTTTATTTCGTCGAGTGTAATGTCAAATTTATCATCAATTCTGAACAACGGTTTTTGCACATTTTCAATATCGATGCGCGTCACGCGGCCGGTCTTGGTCAAGCCGTCCGCCGGATCGGTATACTCGACGATCTGGCCAACCCACTTGAGACTTTCCGTAGCGTTAGTATAGGACTGCAGTCCGCGCAAAGTTTCTTCGACCTGATAGGACTGCAACGCGGTGGTCGATGACATAAAAGAAAAATCCGAAGTGATGCCCTGCGTGGAAAAAAGACTGCTCAAAGCGCTGTCTGTCGAGGAAGTCAGCCCCAGCGCGGAAAAAATATCTGACGTACTGCTGCCGCTCGTGCCGGACAAACCGTAGTAGCTGCCCAGACTGCTGTAAAGGCTGTCGTCACTGCTCGTATCACTCTCGCCAGATACATTGGTCGCGGACAACAAAAGATTGACGTTGCGCCGCTGGATCTCCTCGACCCAGATCGGAAAAAATTCCGGATTGTCCTCTAGATCTTTAATGGAAGTTATCGCTTGGGTTTGAGTTTGGGCGCCCGTCGCACTGCTTACCGCTTCTACCATTTGCTCCCCCTTTTTCTAAGCGAGATAATTGACCAGCACATCACGCATTAACACATATATCTCTTTCATTATAGCATTTCGCGGCAGCGTCTTCAAGACGCCAAAATCATTTTTTTCGTTTTCTTGCGCCAAAAACTCCCGCTCCAGCTGCTCGTGACGCTGGCCGGAATATCCGGAAAAATCCAGATCCGCCAGACTAAAACCGTGCTGTTTGAGCAGGTTTTCCAGCTCAGGCTGAGCGTTCTCCAGCAGACGGCGGGTTTCCGCGCCGGAAGCAAAAGCGACCTGCAATTTTTTTTGCCCGGCAAAAATATAAATATCCAGCCTGCCCAAATTTTCCGGCTCAAGCGCAAATTTAAGTTTCAAGACCTGGCCGTCTTTTTTGGCCTGAATCGCTTTTAGCAGCTCGGCATAAATTTCGGCAAAAGGCGCGGCCTGAATGACCGGCGCGGTCTGCGGCGTTTTGACCGGCTGGTCTATTTGCTCCACAGAAACGCCGCGGTAATTTACTTTGTCCACAACTTTTTCCAGCTGCGTTTGAATTACATTGACCGGCGCGGCAGACGGTTCTTCATCCGGCTCAGCGGGTTCGTTTTTGTCGATCTCCGGCTCCACCGCCGCAAGTTTACTTTCCGTTTTCTTCGCGGTTTTCGGCAAAAAAACATCTGGTAAACCGCCGGACAAAGCGGCGGCCAGCTCCGGCGGCAAAGTTTTAGGTTTTTGCGTTAGCGCAAATGGCCGCTCGGTCGGCACAGGCTGAGCTTGATCAGCCTCAGCGGTTTTTTCCTGCGCGGCGCTGACCGCCTGATCCAGCGCCAAAGCAAAATCTTCCTGCACGGCCGCGCTGGCTGAGGCGCGCGCGAATTCAGCCGGTGTCCGCGTTTTAAAGACGGTCAAATTAACTTCCATGCCTGCCCCTTTTCACCCTTCAAACCAAAATAAACCAAAATTTAATTATTCAAATTGTCTATTTCATTGCGCACACGGCTGTCCGCAAAAAGCCAGCGCGAAAATTCCCGTCTGGACAGCGTGCCCTGCGGCGCGGTTATATTAACACTGCCGGAGCTCAAAGCCCGATACCAGGCGGAAGCCTCCTGCCGCGTAACTTTAGCTTCCGGCTGGAAAGCATTGCTGGCTTCTCTTATTATACCACGATCGGCCAGCAGCTTGATCGACGGCGCTGACCAGCGGTTAGGCGCCACATCGCTAAAAACCGGCTGGATAACCTGCTGCGGCGTAGCGCCGATCATCCGCACCAGCAGCACCGCCACTTCTTCACGCGTCAGCTCTTGATTGGGATAAAAATCCTGTCCTTCTTTAAAAAATCCCAGCGTCGCCAAATATTCGATGAGCCTGTTTTCCGGCACGTTTTGAATATCCCGATAAGTGAATAAGCGCAAGCCTCTTAAGCGGATGGTTTCCGCGCCATTATCCACCACGATATTGTTTTTGCCGGCCTCCAGCTGCACAACCTGGGAAAAAGAATTGTCGCTGCCGGCGCGCACCGCGCGGCTGTTGACGCGCACTTCTTCCACGCCACCGCTAAAGCCGCGCAGGGTCAAAGAGTTTTGATTGACGCGGAAATTATTTTCGGGAAAAGCAACGATCAAACGCGTGCGGCCATCAGCCGCGATAGAGTCGCCGCTGCGCGTGATGGCGCGCGAAGTCGCCAGCCGCTGACGGTCATAACGTCCTAAAAAACTTTGATAATCATCGGCTGTTATTTTTTTTTTTGCCGCCGCGTCAGTCAGCTCTTCTGCCTGCATGATCAATCCGGAGCGGTCTTCGACATTATCCGGCGCCGCCACATCTTCCGCGCTTTCGTATTCGTCAAAATTGCGGTATTGATCCAGCAGGTTTCTATAGAAATCCGTATTGGCCAGCATCAGGATAAATTGATCGCGGGTCAGCACGGCGGTATCCGGCAGACCGGCGGCCACTGTAGTATCGGCGGCTTCTTTGCCGTCCCATTCATTGAGCAGCTCGCGCGCGGCCGTCAAAGATAATTGTTCGGCGCTGGCCGTATCGCCACCGGATATACCTTTCAAACCGTTGAGGATCAGCAAAGCCTCGCCGCGCGTGATCGGCCGCTCGCCGTCAAAACGCTCAAACCGCGCATAGGCGCTGGCCGCGTTGTAGCGCAGATTATCCAGAGTGTCCGGCTTGTCGGCAAAAGATTTTACATAGAGGACACGCACAGTCCGGCTTTCCGGCTGCGCGTCTTCGGGCGGCTCGGCGCCGCTTTGCACGCGGATAATATTACGGCCTTCCCGCAGATTGACCCTTGCTAAGAAAACGCCTTTTTGCGCCGGCACGGTAATTCCGTTGAGCAGCACATGATCCGCGCCCTTGACCAGACCTTTGACTTCAATTAACTGCCGGTCGACGATCGAGCGGTCCAGCGGCGACAGGATACGCAGATTTTCTTCCGCGGTCTCATCCAAACTGATCAAGCGGCCGTTAACGTACAGATCGGCCAGCACGCGTTGTTCGTAAACCGGCAAAGTGGAAAGCGGCGTCTCCACAAATTGCTCACCGTAACCGGATCTCCAGTCATACAGTTCATTAACCTGGCGCTGCGCGGTCTGCGAGGCGGCCAGCATCGCGGCGGCTTCTACCCGCGTCAATTCGCGGTTGGGGTAAAAATTTTCCTGCGGCGCAATAATGCCGGCTTCCAGCGCGGCGGCTACCTGCGTAGCGTACGGTATATACGGCGGCACATCCTCAAAAACCTGCCGCCCCAAATCGCCGCCGCTCAAACCGTCCATCCGCACAATGGCAACCACAGCGTCTTTGCGCGTAATAAAAGCGTCGGGCAGAAAACCCTCGGCCTGCACTTCCAGATAACCGGCGTCTAAAACAGCTTTAATGTACGGCGCGTTTTCGTCCGTGGAAAGCACATCCGGCGCAACATTGACCGGATCGGGCAGGAGCTCCAGACCCTTGAGCAGCGCCAGCGCTCTGGCAAATCCAGCGCGTGTCATAAAATCTTCCGGGTGAAAACGCGTCGGCTCCTCGGGATCATTGCTCAGCACGCCCAGCGAAAGTATGGAGGTAACTTGATTGCGCGCCCAGGAAAAACCGCCCAGATCGTCAGCTTCCTGAATTTTCAAAACCCGCACCGAAGTTGACACCGCTTGTCCGGCCTCATCGAGCATAGCGATCTCCACCACATTTTTGCCTTCCTGCGTCAGCTCGACCGGCAGATCAAAACGGCCTTCCGCGTCCGGTGTAACGGACTGCTCGCCGACCACCACACGCACCGTGTCCTGCCTGGCGATGCCGCGGACGGAAATGGTTTTACGCGAGGTGATCGTTTTGTCGCGCGGCGCGGTGACAAATCTGGCGGAATAAACATCTTCCACCGTGTCTGAGCTGTTGCCGAAACCGTCGATCGCCACCGTGCGCAAAGTGAGCGTCGCGTTGTAATACTCCGGCGCGATTTTCCAGGAACCCAGCCAATCTCCGTTCTCATCCTCCAGCAGCGTGATCTGCGAGCCGTCCGGCAAACGGGTCAGCACGGTCTCGACTTCTTTGTTGACGGAAACGCGGATCGCCATAGCATCGCCGTTGCGCGCGATAGTCGTGCTGATCACCGGCTTGACCTGATCGGTATAAAGCGTCACCACATTGGACTGTTCGCTTTCCACAAACTGCTCATATTTGGCCACGGCGTAAATATCATTTTGGCCATCGTTAAGGTAAACATTCGTGGCGTTCCAGATACCGCCGGCGTTAGCCTTGACGGTTTTGCGCATTTGTTTGTTGACATAGACCGTAACATCGGCCTCCGGCTCAGCCGTGCCGTTGACCGCTGTCAAATTGACGGTCAGATTTTCCGCCGCAAAGCTGGAAATGATCTCCGGCGTCCGGGTTTTGGAAACGCCGCGCAAAGTGATCGAAATATAATGCACGTTGTTGAAAGGCTGCGGAAAAGTGCGAAAAGCGTAATCCAGCGACAGCGTGTAAGGATTGCCGTCAAAGCCGGTAACCGAAAATATGCGGTAACCCAAACCGTAAGTCGGGTAAAAATCATCGAGGCCGGCGCGCAAACGCAACGAGCGGTCGGCGATATACTCCAGGCCGAAATGCAAACCATTATTGTCAAAATCGCCGGCTGTGATAAAGCTCTGGCCGAAAAGCTCAAAAGGTTTGGCCGCGCCGAGCCGCAGATTCATTTGATAGCCGGACGAGGTGCCCACCTCGCCGCCTTCTTCGGACGGAGCCTGCGCAAAAGCCGGGGCCATCAGATTCTGAATGCCCAGCCCTAAGGACATATCGCCCAGCTCTCCGATAAACGGCATGGCCGGCAAAGTCAGATCAAAACGCACGCCAGCGTCCAAACCCCAGCCGGAGAGCGTCTCGCCGGCCAGTGTGGAATAGGCCAGCTTAAAGGTACCGCCGTAATCGATGTTTTTAAGGAAAGAAAATTCACGCGGCCCCTGCTGGGCGTAAGTCAATCCTAAAATGTTTTCCGCGTAGCTGTACTGGCCGGTGCGGTATATGCGCAGTTCCGCATTTTCGATGACCGCCTCGGTCTCCGGAATATCGTTGACGCCATAAGAAAAATAACTCACGCCAAAAAAACCCAGCGGCGTCGGCACAATAGAAACGAGGTCAAAAAATTTATAGGTATTTAAAAATTCGTAACTACTCAATCCCACTTGTAGTTTTTGATTGCTGGCCAGCACCGCCGGATTGGCGCGCAAAGCGTTGACATCGTCGCCCACCGCGACAACCGCGCCGCCCAGACCGATAGACCGCGCGCCCAGAGCGTAATTGGTCGGGTCGACAGACTGGCGGTCAGCCGCCATCAGCGTCGCGGCCAGCAAAATTATGGCCCAAAATTTTCGCACTTTACTTCACTCCAAATCGGGTAATGACTTCATGTCTTTTGCCGGAGCCTTTGAAAACCGCGCGCAAAACATACACGCCCCGGCCAACTTTGCCGCCGCTGGAAAAATCGCCCGCCCAGGCGTAAGTATTGTAGCCGGGTATGACAGGCAACTCTTCCTCGCGGTACACCTCGCGGCCGGTCACGTCATAGATGTAAATAGTCATTGTGCCGCTGTCCATGCTGGAGTTTTTAAAGCCGACATAGAGCGAACCGGCGTCGGGATCATAGGGCGAGGGATACGGCAAAATTTCCTTGATCTCCAGAGTCCCGCCGGAAAGCAG
>JAIRWS010000054.1 GCA_031268855.1 Candidatus Margulisiibacteriota bacterium
TAATAACTCGGCCTATTGTCGAACGCCGCGCCCAAGCCGGAGCTGCCTACAGCGCCGGAAATAGACCCGCCAGTAATAGCGTGCGTATGCGAGCCGCTTTCGGGGATATTTACATTGACATCGTGTAAATGCGTCCCGCCATTCTCAGAAGTGTAAACTGAAATGCTATGCGTATGAGATAAATTTATTTTGACGCCAGTCCCAGCGGCGTCTCGTGTAGTTTCTACTGAGCCACCACCGCAGGCTATTCCTGCCGTCGCCCTGCCAAGACAATAGCCACCAGAACGAATTACACCGCGATCACTTGAAACAGAAAATTCACCATAATTATCTCCGCTCATCTCACCTGTGTTTCCGGAAACAGCATGCACATGTCCGCCGCCGCCGGAGTTCGTCGTGCCGTTGCCGGAATGTTCATGCGCTCCGCCCGGGATCATCGAGAGGCCGCTCACGGACATATTATTTAAACTGTGACCATGCGCCGGCAAATTGGCGGTGGACAGCTCCAGAGAATTATTGCCGCCCGTGCGGCTGCCGTTATAGCCCATGATAAATTTATCCCGCAGATCCGGCGTTGCCCCGTAAGGTGTCTCCTGCCCGGCGCACTGATACCAGCCCTTGAGCGTGACATTGTCCTGCCAGCTTGTGCCGTCGTACTGCAAGATCAGGCCTTTAGGAAAAAAAAGCAAATTCAAAATATCGTCCGCATACATTTTCTGGCCTGCCGCTATAGTCATATAAATCCCCCTTTTAATTTTTGTCTCCTGTCAATTGGTAGGAGAACATTAAAATTATACCTTATTATTTATTCATGTCAACTGACAGGAGAACTTTCAAGAAAGAATTCGATCTGCGTTACGATGCTGTCGATATTGGCAAATACATTACCGCGCTACGCAAAAAACAAAATTTGAGCGTCTGTCAGCTAGCTTTACGTTCCGGCTTGAAAGACCCGGTGTTGCTGCGTGTCGAAAAAGGCGAGCGTGAGCCGCGCCTGAATACCCTGCTCAAGATCATCAGCGGGTTGGAATTATCGCCCGCTAAATTTTTTCAGTTTTTCGACAAATACTAATCCGCTGCTGGTCAAAACAACTCTTCCCTGCTAAAATCTACGCTTGTTTTTGTCAAAGACTGATTCAGGTTTGGGGGTTTTGAAAAGTAAATGTCTGTTATTGCGATCATCAATCAAAAAGGCGGCTGCGGCAAAACTACCACGACGATCAATCTGGCCGCGGCGCTGGCGCAAAAAAAACAAAAAACCCTGATCATCGATTTTGATCCGCAGGGACACAGCTCGCTGGGGCTCGGCGTCAATGAGCAAAAATTAAGCCGCACGATCAGCGATGTGCTGCTCAAGGCTGAGCCGCCGCAAAACGCGCTGCTAAACATTAAAGAAAATCTTGACCTGCTGCCGTCCAATATTTCCCTCATCGCGCTGGAGCAAAAACTGGCCAGCGTGACCGGCCGCGAATATTATCTGCGCAAGATGCTGGCGGATTTTGGCCGAAATTATCAAACGGTCATCATTGATTGTCCGCCGCATCTGGGGCTTTTGAGCGTGAACGCGCTGCTGGCCGCGGACAAAGTGCTGGTGCCGGTCGAGCCGAGCAAATTTGGCCTGGACGGACTGCGCAAACTCATCGAAACGATCCAGATGCTCTGCCAAAAAACCAAACATCTGCTGGACATTAAATACCTGCTTTCCCTGTATGAGCCGGATTCGGATTTCGCGCAAACTTTTGCCCAGAGATTTAAGCGCGACTACGGCGCGGCGCTGCTGCACACCAGGATCAACCGCGACAGCGTGATCCGCGAAGCCGCGCAGGCCGGTTTGCCAGTGGCGGATTTTCAGCCGCGCTCTCTGGCTTATCTTGATTATCTGGCTCTGGCCAACGAAATTATCATCTGGCAAAACCAGGAAATTTTAGAAAATGTTTTTAACAATCCGCCGGCCCAACCGCCGCAAACCGCGCTCGGCGTTTGTTTTGCTATTCAAAACACCGAAGCGCAGGCGGTCAATATTTCCGGTGATTTTAACAACTGGACACCAGAGGCCTCGCCGTTGATCAGGCTGGAGCAAAAAGGCCTTTGGTATACTTTTTTACCGCTGCAAGCCGGACGCTACAATTATCAGTTCGTGATCGACGGCAAGCATCGCCCCGACCCGCGCAACCCCGTTACGGAAACCTCGCCATTCGGCGCACAACAGTCAGTGGTAGAGATTAACTAACCGCTTATTTCCAAGCCAGAAAATTATCCGGAGTGATTGCTTTTTTCTTTGTTGACAAGTTATTTTTTTACGTTATAATAGTTGAATGAGTGCTCAATTATTCAATCATAGCAATGACGCGGTGTGCGATTGCTGCGTCATTCATAAACAGCTGGTGCACAAAGTGCGCCGGTCGCTGCCAGACGAAAATTCTTTGCTGGAGCTGGCCGATCTGCTCAGAGTGTTTGGCGACTCGACGCGGGTCAGGATCATCAGCGCCCTGCTACACGCCGAGTTGTGCGTCTGCGATATCGCCGCGCTGCTCGGCATGACCAAATCGGCTATCTCGCACCAATTAAGAGTTTTGCGCCAGACCAAGCTGGTCAAGCACCGTAAAGCAGGCAAAATCGTTTATTACTCTCTGGATGATAAGCATGTCAGCGCCATTTTCAAACTGGGACTGGCGCATGTCCGCGAAAGGAAATAATTATGTGCGAAACTTGCGGCGCGGAAAAACAAACAGCTAACCCCTCAAGGCCTGGACTAAAATATTTCTGCCTCTTCAGCGGCACGGCGTTTTTTCTGGCCGGACTGTTTCTCCAGCTGGACAATACCGCGCGCTTGCTGGTGTTTCTGGCCAGCTACATTTTAATCGGCGGAGAAGTTGTCTGGCAGGCCATCAAGAACATTCCGCGCGGCCAGATTTTTGACGAAAATTTTTTGATGAGTCTGGCCAGCATCGGCGCGTTCACGATCGGCGAGTATCCCGAAGCCGCGGCCGTTATGCTTTTTTATCAGATCGGCGAGAGTTTTCAGGAGCGGGCGGTCGCGCGGTCGCGTCAGGCCATCACCACGCTTATGGATATTCGGCCGGATTTTGCCGTGCTGCCCGGCGGGGAAAAAGTTGATCCGGCGGATGTGCCGGTCGGCGCGGTTATTATTGTCCGGCCGGGCGAAAAAATCCCGCTGGACGGCGCTGTCATAGAAGGCCGCTCCACGCTGGATGTATCCGCGCTCACCGGCGAATCCCTGCCCCGCGAGGTATCTGCCGGCAGCGAAGTTTTATCCGGCTCGGTCAATCAAAGCGGCCTGCTGACTATCCGTGTGGACAAAGTATTCGGCGAATCCACGGTCAGCAAAATTCTGCGTCTGGTGGAAAACGCCGAGCAGAAAAAAGCGCCGGTGGAGAATTTCATCACCAAATTCGCGCGTTATTACACGCCGGCCGTGGTCGGCGCGGCCGCGCTGCTGGCTGTCCTGCCGCCGTTATTTATCAGCGGCGCGGCGTTTACCGATTGGCTGTACCGCGCGCTGACTTTTTTGGTCGTGTCCTGTCCCTGCGCGCTGGTTGTTTCCGTGCCGCTGTCGTTTTTTGCCGGCATCGGCACGGCCTCGCAAAACGGTATTTTGGTCAAAGGCGGCAATTATCTCGACGCGCTCAATGACGCCGGGACTGTGGTGTTCGACAAAACCGGCACTTTGACCAGAGGAGTTTTTTCCGTGACGCAGGTCCGGCCGGCGGACGGCTGGACGGCGGAAAAACTGCTGGAAACCGCCGCGCACGCCGAGCTACATTCCAATCACCCAATCGCCGTTTCGATACGGCAGGCTTACGGAAAAAAACCGGACGGCGCCCGCGTGACCCAGCTTGCGGAAATTGCCGGACAGGGGCTTAAAATAAAACTGGATGGAAAAACGGTCTTGGCCGGCAACGCCAAAATGCTGGCGCAGGAAAATGTGCCGCTGCCAGACAAGGCCCTTTTCGGCGCGCCGGACGGCACGGTCATTTATCTGGCCGTAGACCAAAAATTCGCCGGCGCTATAGCTATCGCCGATGAAATAAAGCCGGACAGCCGACAGGCCGTCACGGAATTAAGCAAACTTGGCAAAGACATTGTGCTGCTCACCGGCGACAATCAAAACACCGCGCGGCAGATCGCCGCCGCGCTTGGCATAAACAAAGTTTACGCGGAATTATTGCCGCAGGAAAAAGTCGAGCAGCTGGAAGCGTTAGCCCAAAGCGGCGGCAAAACGATCTTTGTCGGCGACGGCATCAATGACGCGCCGGCGCTGGCCGCCAGCGCTGTGGGCGTAGCTATGGGTGGTGTCGGTTCGGACGCAGCCATCGAAGCGGCGGATATTGTGTTAATGACCGACGAGCCGTCCAAACTGCCCACAGCAATGTGGATCGCGCGGATCACACGGCGCATCGTCTGGCAAAATATTATTTTTGCGCTGGGCATCAAAGCGGCAATTTTGCTGCTGAGCGCGCTGGGACGGGCCGGCATGTGGTTCGCGGTTTTCGGCGATGTCGGCGTTTGTTTTCTGGCGATCCTGAACGCGCTGCGTATTATGCTCGTGAAGCCCCGGAAAAATTAATTTCGTAAATTTCCAGCCTGCCCAAAAATATCAGCCTGTGCTATAATCCCCGCGCTTTTGGGGACAAAATCTTAAATAGCAAAGGAGAAAATTATGTGCAAGGCAACAACAATAGTAGAGATCAAAGGCCGCGAGGTGCTGGACAGCCGCGGCAATCCGACCGTGGAAGTCGAAGTCCTTTTGGCCAACGGAGCTTTAGGCCGCGCGATAGTTCCGTCTGGCGCGTCGACTGGCTCGCGCGAGGCTCTAGAGCTGCGCGACGGTGACAAAAAACGCTATCTGGGCAAAGGCGTGCAAAAAGCCGTGCATAACGTCAACACGCTCATCGCCAAAAAAGTACTCGGCCTCGACGCGCTCGATCAATTGACCGTCGACAGCGCTATGCTCAAACTGGACGGCACGCCTTTCAAGAAAAAACTGGGCGCCAACGCGATACTCGGCGTTTCGCTGGCTACGGCCAGAGCCGCCGCCGCCGCGCTGGAAGTACCGCTGTACCGCTATCTGGGCGGCACGTATACCAATGAGTTGCCAGTGCCGATGATGAATATCATCAACGGCGGTGCGCACGCGGACAACAACATCGATTTTCAGGAATTCATGATCGTACCGGCCGGCGCGGCGACATTCAAAGAAGCTCTGCGCACTGGCGTGGAAGTTTTTCACCATTTGAAAAAGGTGCTGAAAAGTCAGGGGCTGAACACCGCGGTCGGCGACGAAGGCGGTTTTGCGCCAAATTTAAAATCCAACGAGGAAGCGATCCGCGTGATCATTGAGGCGATCCAGGCCGCCGGTTATAAACCGGGCAAAGATGTTTTCATCGCGCTCGATGTGGCTTCCAGCGAATTTTACGACGCCAGGAAAAAGAAATATTTGCTGGAAAGTGAAAACAAAGAGCTGACTTCCGAGCAATTCGCCCAGTATCTCGGTCGTCTAGCGGATATCTATCCGATCATATCTATAGAAGACGGCATGGCCGAAGGCGACTGGGACGGCTGGAAATATCTGACCAACAAACTGGGCGGCCGGATCCAGCTGGTCGGCGATGATCTTTTTGTGACCAACGTAAAAATTTTGGCCGAGGGCATCAAAAAAGGTATCGCTAATTCTATTCTCATCAAGGTCAATCAGATCGGCTCTTTGAGCGAAACTTTTGCGGCCGTGCAAATGGCGCAAAAGGCCGGCTACACCGCGGTCATTTCGCACCGTTCGGGCGAATCCGAAGACTCGACGATTGCCGACATCGCCGTGGCGCTCAACGCCGGCCAGATCAAGACCGGCTCGGCCTCGCGCACCGACCGCATTGCCAAGTACAATCAGCTGCTACGCATCGAGGAAGAGCTGGGCAGCAACGCGGTGTACAGCGGGATCAAGTCCTTTAAAAATCTCTAAATCCGCTGCTGCAATTTTTTACCCGCGCTTGATCTTGTAAAATCAGGCGCGGGTTTTTTATATCAACCGGAATAATTCCGTGTTAAAATAACGGTATGAACCTAATCCTGATCGGATTCATGGGCAGCGGCAAAACTTCTACTGGCCGGATTTTGGCCAAACAACTCGGCTACAAATTTCTCGACACCGACCAGGTCGTCGAACAAAAAAACGGCCTGACCTGCGCTAAAATATTTGAACAGCGCGGAGAGGAATTTTTCCGCAAACAGGAAACGGCGGCGCTCCAAGAACTGCACGGTCTGGACAGCGCGGTCATCGCCACAGGCGGCGGCATTGTTTTGTCCGCAGACAATCGGGATCTTTTAAAAAAACTCGGCATTGTAGTTTATTTAAAAACCGAACCGGCTGAGATATTGAAGCGCGTGGCAGATGACGTGACGCGGCCGCTACTGCCCCAAGAAAACAAATTGGCGGAAATCCAAAACCTGCTGGCCGTGCGGCAACCGCTGTATCTGGCCGCCGCGCAAGCCGTCGTCGAAACCTACACCGGACTACCCGAAAAAACCGCCGCCGAAATTTTAAAAATGTTAAAATTGGAGCCGTTATGCCGTCCGTAGAAGTAAAATTAGCCCAGCGTTCTTACACCGTGCGGATCGGCGCAGGTCTGTTGTCCCGAAGCTGTCAGCTGTTGAGCGAGTTAGATCTGCACGGCAAAATTTTGATCGTCAGCAATAAAAAAGTTTTCGGCCTCTACGGACGGCAGCTGCAGATCAATCTGGCCAAGCACTATCAAGTTTTTGTTTATCTGATCGGCGATGGCGAAAAATATAAATCTTTCAGCACCCTGCAAAAGGTTTTGCGTTTTCTGATCCAAAACAAATTTGAGCGCAGCGACACCATCGCGGCGCTGGGTGGCGGCGTGGTCGGCGATCTAGCCGGCTTTGCGGCGGCGGTCTATCTGCGCGGGATAAATTTCGTGCAGCTGCCCACCACCCTGCTCGCGCAAGTCGACTCCAGTGTCGGCGGCAAAACCGCGGTCAACGATCCGCTGGGCAAAAATCTGATCGGCGCTTTTTATCAGCCCAAACTCGTGATCGCCGACACGCGGACTTTGCGCACTCTGCCCGCGCGGGAGATGCGCTGCGGTCTGGGCGAGATCGTCAAATACGGACTGATCGCCGCGCCGCGCCTCCTGACCACGCTGAGTCAAAAGGCGGACAGCACCGCCGAGCCGTTCGCCCAGCGCTCTGCCGAGCTGCTGGCGCAGTGCTCTGCCGAGCTGCTCACCCAGCGCTCTGCCGAGCTGCTGGCGCAGTGCTCTGCCGAGCTGCTGGCGCAGTGCTGTCGCATCAAAGCGAAAATAGTCAGCGCCGACGAGCGTGAAAGCAATCGGCGCGCGGTCTTAAATTTTGGCCATACTATCGGTCATGCTCTGGAAACAGTTTCGCATTACCGCATCAGTCATGGTGAAGCCGTCGCTCTGGGCTCGCTTGGCGCGGCGCATATTTCCATAACGCGCGGCTACCTCCCCTGGCAAACTCTGGACAAGCTGCAAAAACTTTTTATCCAGCTGGGTCTGCCCACACATACCGGCCGCCGCCTCAATCCCGGCCAGATTTACCGCATCATGCAAAGTGACAAAAAAGTCGCGGACAGCAGGCTGCGCATGGTTTTGCTTCAAGCTATAGGCAAACCGGTTATTTGTCCGGTAGAATATGCGGAGATCGTTGCGGCGCTGAATATTATTTGAGAGAGAAGGATTTTTCTAATGAAAAGAATTTTAGTTGTTCATGGGCCAAATCTCAACCTGCTAGGCAACCGCGAGAAAAAAATATACGGCCAGACCAGTCTGGCCTCTCTCAATAAAAAACTTGCCGCGCTGGCCCAAAAGCGCCGCGCGCAAATCGAGTTTTACCAATCCAATGTCGAGGGCGAACTGGTTAATAAAATTCAGGAGAGCAAAAAGAAATTTGACTACATCATTCTTAACGCGGGCGCTTACACGCATTACAGCATCGCCATACGCGACGCGATCAGCGGTGTCAAAGCCAAAGTCATCGAAGTGCATCTCTCCAATATTTACGCGCGGGAGAAATTTCGCCACGAGTCCGTTATCGCGCCGGTCTGCCTCGGCCAGATCGCCGGCTTTGGCCAGGATTCTTACCGCCTCGCGCTGGAATATATTTTAGGTTTATGAACCGCCTGCAAGCCATTCGGCAAGCGCAGAAAATCACAGACCGTGTCTTCGCGGAAATCCGCCAATTCATTCACGCCGGGCTGACCGAAAAGCAAGTCGCGGCCAAGATCCAAAAATTAATTATTCAGCGCGGCGGCGACCGGCGGCTGGCTTTCCAGCCGATCGTCTGCTCCGGCCAGCGCACCGCGTTGTTTCACGGCCCAACTTCCAAGAAGAAAATTCAGAAAAATGACATTATTTATATCGACATGGGCGCGCGTTACAAAGGCTATTGCTCTGATCTGACGCGGACTTTTTTTCTCGGCCAGCCTGACCGCAGACTGCAAAAAATCTATAAAATAGTTTTGGCCGCGCAGAAAAAACAGATCCGTCTGGTCAAAGCCGGCGCGTCTATTGCGGCCATCGACCGGGCCGGGCGGGATTTTTTCCAAAAACACAAACTGGCTAAATATTTCACGCACACCACCGGCCACGGCGTAGGCCTAAAAATCCATGAGCCGCCGACCATCTCCTACAAGTCGCCGACCGCGCGCCGGACAGGTCAGGATATTGTGAATGCGCTGGCCAAAGCCAAGCTGCTCTCCCCCAAGAAACTGCTTAAATCCCGCGCCGTCATCACCGAAGCTCTGGCGCAAATTCCCGCCCTCGCCGGACAGGACACGCTCCAAGCCGGACAGGTCATCACCATTGAGCCAGGCCTTTATATTAAAGGATTGGGCGGCGTGCGCATCGAGGACATGCTCATCGTCACCAAAAACGGCTGCGTCAATTTGAGCAAAAGCCCGAAATAAAAATCAGAGCGGATTATCCTTGAGCGTCCAGACACCGCAGGGGCAGACGCCGGCGCAGATGCCGCAGCCGATGCATTTTTGCGGCTCGGAAACATATTTGTAATCGCCGTCGCTCACAACCACGCGCGAAATGGCGTTTTCCGGACAGGATTTGAGGCACATCTGGCAGTCGCGGCAGGTCCCGCAGCTTACGCAGCGCAGGGCTTCTTTGAGCGGTTCGCAGACCGTGATTCGACCCTGCTCACCAACCGTGGTTTGACTCTGCGAGTTTTCTGCTTTGCTAAAATATTCCAGCGCCAATTTGTCCGGCGCGATCAACGCTTTTGGCTCAGTGTATTCGGTATTGGTCAACGCGGCGTGAATACGCAGCGCGGCTTCGCGTCCGCCGCCGATGGCTTCGACCAAAAGCCCCAGTTTGGCCAGATCGCCGATCGCGTAAACATTGCTCTCGAACAAACAGCCCGCGCCAGTTTTCAAATAACCGCGCTCCAATTCCGGTTTGTC
>JAIRWS010000055.1 GCA_031268855.1 Candidatus Margulisiibacteriota bacterium
CTATCAATAAAAATTCCTTCAGTTACAGATAAATCACCTTCCTTATAATTAACGTGATAAAGTTTTGTCGTATTTGCTGCCGTATCCCGCGCAACAGCCAAAACAGCCTTGTTCCCACAATAAATAATTCTGCCCCGCAAACTGTTGCCATTTATGTCTTCTAAAGTCATTGGCCGCGAGGACAATTTATAACTAGTCCTTGTGGCCTCATTTCTGCCCACATGTAGTTTAAAAGATCCGTCTGGTGGATCTAACCTGATGATTTTCAAAGCTCGCTGCGCTTCTACATCGTTACTTAACGATTTTAAGTACTGGCCTAATCGCTCGTTAGCAATCCTCTGCCTTTCTTGTTCACGGATTTCATCTATATAACGTTCCATATATTTACGTTGAGGAAAAGTCATTCTATCTAGACGCACCTCTATTGCCGCATCCAATTCTTCGCTACTTACTTTATCGTAAAAATCCTGCCACGCTACGGCATTGGAGCTAGAATCCGGCCCATCAGGATTAACGCGCTCCCCTTTGTTCAGCGGATCTTCAACGGAGATATTTTTAAGCAAATACTGATACATACCTTACTCCTAACCTTTTTTAGTTTTTGAGTTTCAGGCTTTATGCTTACTAATATATCGTAAGCAGCCTAAAATCGTTTCACTTTATCTAAGTTATCACTTCGCGCTGCGGCGCATTTAACTTCGCTCTGCTCGACTCGTAAGCAGCCCGAAACCGTTTCACGTTTTGTATCCCCCAAGCACAGAATACCCAAAATGAAGTTTTTTATACCAACCGCTCCTTGCTCCTGGATATTACTTGATGCTGATGCCGATACCTGTCCCTTTTGTCCCTTTCGTTCCTTTTCTTGAAAAATATCCTCACTGCCTGAGGGCGGTTTGCGCTGTATAAAAAATATTCCGAGATTTTTGGTGTCTACAAATAATTCCCTGGGGGGGGGGGGGTGACTGTTAAGTAATAGTTATTCATTTTTTTCTCCTACAGCGCTATATTATTATACCCGCTTTTTCAGAGGTTATACGTTTACTAATATATCGTAAGTAACCTGAAACTGTTTCATTTTTTTGGAATTGTCCCCTGTCCCCTAACAAGCAGTACGGACACCGAGCGGAGTCGAGGTGTTCATACTACCAATCCATTTATTTTCTTTGCTGGAATTAAAGAATACCCTAAAAAGCGCGATCTATACCTATAGCACAAATTCAAACCAGTTGCCCGAATTTATCACCGCAAAAGATTGCGCCTGGTATTTCTCCAGGAAAATTGTCGGGCGCTTAACCCTGGCGTCAGAATTGTGCTTAAACTCATAACAGGTCAATTCACCGTCTTTTTCCTCAATATAATCAATTTCCTGTCCAGAATACATTCTCCAAAAATATTTATTGGCAAAGATCTCTTTGGCTTGATTATGCTTCAACCGTTCAATTATACAAAAATTTTCCCATAAAGCGCCTCGATCCGGCCGCAGGTTCAATTGATTGAAATTTTGAATAATCGCATTGCGAATACCCAAATCATAAAAGTAGATTTTTTGGGACTTATTTATTTCATTTCTCAAATTACGGCTGAAAGAACGTAGCGGAAAAACCACAAAACATTTTTCCAGCAAATCAATATATTTTTTCACTGTGTGATTGCTGACGCCCAGTTTTTGCGCGATTTCCGAATAGGAAACTTCATTACCAACCTGCAGAGCCAGCAGTTCCAAAAGCTCGATCAACACTTTGGAATTTTTAATTTGGGTAAAAGCCAGCACATCTTTGTATAAATAACTGCTGGCAATCTCTAGTAGATCGAGCCTCGTTTCTTTATCCGGCAGGCTGTAAACCGGCGGATACATGCCATAAACCAACGCTCTAGCCAGTTGGGCAGACGCCTCGTGAAAACCGGAGTTATTTTGAATTTCCAGCATGGAGAATGGATACAAAATGAAAGCGCGTTTCCTGCCGGTCAATGGCTCAGAAATCTTGCCGGACAGATCAAAACTGCTTGATCCGGTCGCTATAATTTGGATTTCGGGATAGGTATCCACAATAATTTTTAAGATCAAACCAATATTCTCAATATTTTGCGCTTCATCTAAAACCACAATATCGTTACTGCCAAGATAATTTTTCAAAAGTTTTTCATTGGTTGTTTCCAGGCTCCGCTTCGCATCCAGAAGCTCACAGTTAATGTAATGCGTCTTTTTCCCGAGTTGCTCCTGCTCTTTTAAAATTGCTTTAGCCAGAGTAGTTTTGCCTGTTCTTCTGGCGCCGTAAATAATTACCACTTTACCCTTATAAAGCGTCTTATCTATCTGTTTTTTGATACTTCTTATAATCATCATATTTCCTTATTTTAACTTCCAGAATTATATATAAAAACGGAAATGTAAATTCCATTTTTGCTATTATACCTTATATTTCCTAAATTTGCCAGTACAAAACTGGAAACCTGGTGCAAGCCTGATGCCTGTCCCTTTCCAAGCCTGATGCCTGTCCCTTTCTAAAATCTATATATGAATCAACTTTTTGTTATATCTATCGCTTTTTTCGTGCCTGTCCCTTTAAAACCAGCCGCAGCCTCTGCATCGCTTCCTGTATATCCGCTCTATGGCCAAATGAGCTAAACCGGATAAAACTTTCGCCCGCGGGGCCGAAACCGGCTCCGGGCGTGGTCACGACCTGCGCCTCGTTGAGGATTTTTTCAAAAACGTCCCAGGATTTTTGCGCCGGGAAATGCGCCCAAATATACGGAGAATTAACCCCGCCGTAGATCTGAATGTCCAAAGCCTGCAAACCCTCGCGGATGATCCGCGCGTTTTCCTGATAATAGGCGATCAGCTTTTTGGTCTCCTGCCGGCCGGCCGGGGTCAGCGCGGTCAGACCGCCGTATTGGGCGATGTTCGACGCGCCGTTGAAAAGTGTGGTGATCACGCGCGTCCAGTCCTGCCGCACCGGGGTTCCGTCCGCAAATTTTAATTTCCGCGGCACAACGCACCAGCCCAGCCGCGCGCCCGTGAAACCGATCGACTTGGAAAAAGAATTCACCTCTATTGCCGCCTCGTCCGCGCCGTCTATTTCATAAATACTGCGCGGCAGATCCTCGTCTACGATAAACTCGCTGTACGCCGCGTCAAAAATAATGATCGAGTTGTTTTTTTTGGCAAATTTCACCAGCTCGGTTAGCTGCGCTTTGGTCGCCACCGCGCCGGTCGGATTATTCGGCGAGCAAAAATAGATCAGATCCGCCCGCGGCAGTCTGCTCAAGTCCGGAAAAAAATCATTTTCCGGCAGACAGGGCATATACCGCAAACCGGCGTCCGCTCCGGCAATGATCGAGCCGTCAACATAGACGGGATAGGCCGGGTCCTGCACAGCCACAATGATCGCGCCGCCGAATAAGATCTGCAGGCGTCCAATATCGCATTTCGCGCCGTCGGAAATCGTGATCTCCTCAGCGTTGACCAGATCTTTGTACAAAACCCCGGCGATCTGCTCGCGCAGGGCGGGCAGTCCCTGCTCATCGCCGTAACCGGAATACCCGTCCACCGTGCCCAGCCGCGCCGCCGCCTCTACCAAACCTTTGGTGGTCTCCGGCGTCAGCGGCTCGGTCGTATTACCGATGCCGAGACTGATAATTTTGGCTCCGGGCTGTCTCTCCAGCAGAGCGCGGCGGCGTCTGGCGATCTCGGGGAACAAATAGCCCGCCGACAATCTGGCAAAATTGGGATTGCGTTCGACCATTTACAAAAGCACCTCGCCCTTAAAAACCTCAAAGGCCGGGCCGGACATCGACACGTGATTATCGTCAGCGTCCCAGGAAATTTTTAAACTTCCGCCGGCCAGACGCACCGTCACATCGCGGTCTAAACGATCGGTCAATACGCCGGCCACCACGGCGGCGCAGGCTCCGGTGCCGCAAGCCAGCGTTTCGCCAGCGCCGCGTTCCCAAACGCGCATTTTAATTTCGTTTTTAAGCAAAACCTGTATAAATTCAATATTGGCTTTTTCGGGAAATATTGCGTGCCGTTCCAGTTCCGGCCCGTAAACCGGCACATTCACAGCGTCTACATCGTCGACAAAAATCACGCCGTGCGGATTGCCCATGGAGACCGCGGTCAGCTCAAAAGTCCTGTCCAGAACCGGCGTCGGCGCGTTCAGCATTTGCCCGCCGGAAAAATTCACCGGAATTTTAGCCGGCGCCAGTATCGGCTCTCCCATATCGACCTCGATAATATTGTTTTGCGGATCAAGCACCGGCAGCATGATGCCGGCCAGAGTTTCGATCGAGATCACGCTTTTTTTCGCGTAATTTTCGTAAACATAGCGCGCAAAACAGCGAATGCCGTTGCCGCACATTTGTGGCTCGGAGCCATCGGCGTTAATGACCTGCATATAGAAATCGGCTTTCTCGGATTTGCGCACGATGAGCAGGCCGTCCGCGCCAATGCCAAAATGCCGGTCGCAGAATTTCGGCGCCAGCTCGTGAAAATTGACCGCGCTCAGATCGTTTTTGAGCGCGTCAAAAAGAATAAAATCATTGCCCAGCCCTTCGAGTTTGACGAAATTCATACTTCCAGCCACTCCACATTTTTAAATGCGCGGAACCAGGTATACTGCCGTTTGGCAAAATTGCGCGTGTTTTGCTTAATATCCGCAAGCATTTTCTCACGATCGATCAAGCCCTGCAAATAACGCAGGGTTTCCTTGTACCCGATCGCCTGCATAGATGATAACCCGGGCGCGCAACCGCGCGCAAGCAGGCCGCGCGCCTCGTCCAGCAGGCCGCGTTCAAACATTTTTTCCACGCGCGCGTCCAACCTGGCATAGAGCTTGGCGCGCGGCATAGTCAGGCCGATAATGCGGCAATCTGTCGCGCCTACTGTGCCTGCCGTGCCTGTTCCCAAAATTGACGGCTGTTTTTTCTGCTGCGCGGAGATCTTTTGGCCAGTCAGCTTATAGACTTCCAGCGCGCGGATCACTCTGAATAGATCATTGGCGTGGATCCGCGCGGCGGCTTCCGGGTCGACTTTTTGTAATTCGCCCCACAGCCATTCCCGTCCTTTTTCCGCGGCCTGCGCACGCAGCCGGAGACGGATGGTTTTGTCAACAGGAAGGGACAGGCACAGGCCATTGATGAGCGCGTTATAATAAAATCCCGTACCTCCGCAAAAAACAATATGCCTGTCCCTTAGTTTGGCCAGCAGTCCGGAAACATACGCAATGTAGTCCGCCACGGAAAAATCCTGCGTCGGCTCAACAATGTCTATAGCGTAATGCGGCGCGCCCCGCCGCTCAGCCAGCGTCAGTTTGGCCGTGCCAATATCCAGACCGCGGTAAACCTGAAAAGCGTCTACGGAAATAATCGCCGCGTCCTGCTCCTTAGCCAGTTTCAGGGCATATTCTGATTTCCCCACGCCAGTGGGGCCGACAACAAGGGTAATATTGCGCATAGGCATATTTTAACAAAGAAAGCGAACGAAAAGGGATAACAAAGGGACAGGCACGTCCTTACATCGATAAGAAGACAGGTATATTGTCCTATTGTCCGTTTTTCTCGGATAAAGGGACAGGCACACGGTCACTGAAAATTGTGAAACAAATTGAGAAAACTTACGATATACCATAAATCTATAAATCAGTGAGGAAAACTATGCTTTTATGTAAACAAATTGCGGTAACTACGATACAAAAAAATAAAGCCGTTGCTTTACTTTCCCTTTATGATATAAAGGCTGTTCTCTTTGATATGGATGGCACAATATTAAACTCTATGCGCTGTCATCAATACGCTTATGCACAAGCTTTTCAACACTATGGAATAAAAAATGTCACTGCTACTGAAATCTATCAAAATGAAGGAACATTAAGTGAATTCAATACATTAAAAAAATTTTTACAGCGCAATAACATGTTAGCCGATGAACAACTTATATCGAAAATTGTTAATTATTCCCATAGTATATCTCAAAAACTACTATTAATGTTTGGAAATCAGCCCATACAATATATGCCCGAATTAATTTATAGGCTCAAAACCGAAAAATACCCTTTAGCTCTAGTAAGCGGGACATCAACATCCAAAATCAAACTGATGTTGCCAGAAAGTTTATATCAAAATTTCAATTATGTTATTGGCGGACGTGATGTTAAAAATAACAAACCGGATCCAGAATGTTACTTATTAGCTGCCAAAAAACTGAATGTAAACCCGCAAAATTGCTTAGTTATAGAAAACTCACCCAATGGTATCCGCGCCGCTAAAGCCGCAGGAATGTACTGTTTGGCTGTAACCACAACTTTATCTAAAACCGCGCTAACTCAGGCAGACTGGATAATATCGCCAAGAATTACTGAAACTGTCTTATTTGGTAAGGGTTCAAGGATATCCACGATTAACAATAAGTCAACTTTACCGCCGACTATTTTTACCAAGGAAGTTTTCAAAACTTTTACTAAAGAACTAAAATCCTCTAAAGAAATTCCTCCTAACTTTATGTTCATATACAAGACGGATCAAAAATTAAAACATCTTTATGCTAGAATAATAGCAGTTGCATTTGCAAGTATCGCTTTATCCACAACCTTATTAGTTTTTCTGTTCTTTGCGTGATATTTGGCTAGTAAGGGACAGGGACAGGCATGTCTTTATAAGGTGACAGGTATATTGTCTATTGTCCATTGTCCGTTTTTCTCTGCCATAATTATAAAAATTTCTTAAAATCTCTCGTACAAAACCTTGCATTGTGCGCTTTTTGGGGGAATTTGGCGCGTTGGTCTTGTCAAATCAGACAAATTCTCTGCTTTGGGACGCTAATTTCCCGGTGTCAATTCAACAGCTTTGACCGCTACAGCCCATACATCGTTCGTAAAATTGTCGACCGCCGATAAAATGCCTGAATTTTTGCTCACGCCTTGTTTTTCGCAAATCAAAACTGAACCGCCGCATAAAGCGTTTGCATTTATTCAATATTTTTATAAAGTTTTTCTGCCGCAGAAAACTTTTTATATATTCAACACAGGCCTGCGGAAGCGCGTCCAGCAGATCAGAAAATTTACCGGAAACAATATTATGAATGCTGTTGTATTCATAATCCAGTGGATTGTCCGTAATTCCGGCTTTTACCGGATTGAGCGCAAAATAGATAATCGTATTGGCAAAGTACTGCCCCATTTCCACCAGTTTACTGGCAAACCTCTGCATCCAGAAATGCCCTTTGCGTTTATGGAAAGCATTGTATTTTTTGGCAAACAACCCATTGATCCGGCACATAATTTCTGAAATGTCCGCGGCCGTATCGTCCGGCTCTATCAAGAGATGCACGTGCGTGGACATCAGCACAAAGGCGTAAAGCTTAAAACCAAGCTCGGCTTTGATTTCTTTTATATGCTTGAGGAATGAAGCGCAGACATTCCCATCCGCAAAGACAAAATCAGAATTATTAACTCTGGTAACTACCGAGTAAATTTGCCCCGCGGGCTTTATCCTTGCAATTCTTGCCATGTTTTAGAAAACAGCAAGAAAAATGCCAGTTGGCAAAAAT
>JAIRWS010000056.1 GCA_031268855.1 Candidatus Margulisiibacteriota bacterium
ATTTTCTTTCTCCTAAAAAACAGCGAATGTTGAACGCCGCTAAAGCGGTCGGTTGACATTTGGTGTTTAAAAAATTTAGGAGGGATTTATGAGACAACTATATACCAACATTACGAGCGTTCCGCAGAGTGTGTCTTTCGCACAGGCGAGGCAGGGCACCAATAGTCCGAACGAGAGAAATCTCGGAAAAATAAATATTGGCGATCAGGAATACTCCGCCAAACTTACCGGTGTTGGCGATAAGGGCATCATCATTCCCGGACAAACAAAGATAGTTATCAATGGACAAGAGATACCTCTTGAACATGACGCCGGTAACGATGTGAATGGTTATACCTTTAAATATGGAAATGATGTGTTTTTAGTCGGCGCGGATAACAATAAAGGAAGCTGGCACATAGGTAAAATAGATAGCGCTAGCGGCGAGGATTTATTTAAATCTGTCAGCGGCAAAGAAAAATTTGCCGAAGGAACAACTGTCAAACAAAGCTCTGCGGAAACGCATGATGTTCAAGCGCAAAATAAATACGATCAGTTTCTACAAATGCAAGAACAATTTTATCCTAATTCTAACTTGATTAATGTTACGCCAGTTAAAATTGAAAATAAAGAACCAGAGGCAACACAACGATCAGCTGCTCCAGATATACCAGGCGATGAAGCAGCAGTGCCAGCACAATCATTGCCAACACAACCAGATGCGGAGACAGAAGTTGGAGTTAAAAATGAAACGATAACGGTGGCATCAACAGGAGTTGAACTCAGCGAGGACGAAACAGCAGAAACCATTGCGCCAAATCAAGAACTAGCTACAGCAGCAGAAATACCAATAGAGCTAGTTGTAGAGGCTAAAGAAACAGCAATTTATGAGTCGGCAATTGAAGCATCAGTCCAAGAGCAAGAAGCCTCGCCAGCAAAAGAGGCAGTCATTGAGACATTAGCGGATGAGGAGCCTCTGGCAGATATTAATATCGAAACACAAGAGATAATGCCAATGACAGAACCTGCTCCACAAGTAGCGACAACGAAGCTTGAAACAGCAATTATTGCAGAATCACCAGAAAATAGAATTTCGCAACCAAATAGGAACATTGATGATCTAATCGATGCTTTGCCACCAGATATGAACATTGATGATCGGATTGACGGTATGTATGGTGGAAAATTTAGTGTTGCTTGGAAAGCTTTTGCAAATAATCATCCGGAAATGGAGTTTGTTACAGCAGGTGGTAGAATCAATTTTCACGATGCTGAATTTAAACAAAGTCCTGAATTTATAAAAACCAACTTACCAGATAGTTTGGCGGGAAAAGTTGATGAGTATTTTGCAAATACTAACAATCCCCAACCACCACAGGTAACAATAGAGGATATAATTAGACATATACAAAATAGACAGTCATTACCCAGTGCACATCAAGCAAATTCAACAACAAGCTATATGGATAGTAATCAGGTTTTTGAAGCTATCCATACAGCCAGAATTGCCCGAGATCAACAATTAACATCCACCGAAGAACAAGCGCTTACAGATTTTCAGACAATAATTAATGCACAAGTAAGGATAAGTAATCTTGCTAATACTAATTATGAAATAAAAATCGAAAAATCTAGGGCTGACGGACAATCTTATATTTATATAAAAGGATTAAAAGGAAGTTCGAGAGACTATGCTATAAGGATAGAGCGAGATATTAATGGGCAATCTTATTTAGTTTGTAACACCGATGCCGATGGTAGTGTATTCCATAACCTTATTAATAATGCTCTTATTAGAAACGGAACTCAATTACAGGGATACCCAACATTTTCTCGCGTGGGAGCACGTGGCGGGTATGATATGCGAATAAATATAACAGATGCTAGAGGCGGAATAAGTCCAGATAGGCAGAATTGGGTTGCTGTTGCACCGCAAAGACAAGCGATAGCAGAAGCAACGAGAATTGCAGCTGATGCAGCCAATGAAAGAAACGCTGTTGTTTATCAAGCAAATTATGTTCAAGTTACGTCCACACTTCAAGGCAGTCCGAGTAAAGGTGAAAGAAATTTAATGCGTGTAATGGGACGAGACCCAGAACGAGGCGAAAATGGTACCGTTAGATTAAGAATTATGCCAAGCCAAAGAGCACAAGTACCAGCGATAGAAACAAGACTTAAATCAAATCCAGATTTAACTTTTGCTACTAGAGAAGAAGGCGGATTTACTTATATAACAGTATCATCAAAAATAGTAGAACAAAGTGCAGACAGATTAATCCAAGATGCAAGAAATGGTGAAGTAAATGAATTAGCCATAAGTAGAGAACGTGAACCAGCGCCAGGACTTGATAGAACAAAATATCAAAATTATGGTTTTGCACTTTCAACTATAAGTTTAAGTTCTGAAGGGAGCGGCCGTATAACTGATGGTATTACTCTGAGAATTATAACTATTGAAAACCAACAATTTACTGATCCTGAAACAGGAGAAAAATACAAGTTAGTCAAAAATGGTGACAATTATAGTGTAGAAAAAATGGCCTGAGTCAATATTTAGCTTAGCAGGTAAGATTTTCCTTACCCGCAGCCGCCGGTTTGCTGCGCAAGTTGAACAGCGTGTGGTATAATATATTTGGAGGAGAAAATATGCGCTTCGTTGTGGAAATGGATGATGAGCAGTATCAACGCCTAGAAAAAACATTGAAAAAATCCGGCATGACGATAACTGAAGCCATTGCCGATTTTTTTGATGATCTTGATGATGTTCAGCTGGCTAAAGAACGGCTTTCAGAAGTCGCTTCCGGCGCAGAACAAATCATTCCGTGGGAGCAGGTAAGAGTTGCTTTATAATATTGTCTGGACAGAGAAAGCTGTCAATGAATACACTAAACTGGACAAATCAGTTAAAAATCAGATCGGCAAGTATTTGGATAAACTAAAAATTTCTGATAATCCGCACAGTATGGGCAGGCCTTTGTCGGCTAATTTGGCTGGATTATGGCGGTATCGTGTTGGAGATTATAGGATAGTTGTCGAAATAAAAAATTTCGAATTGATAATACTTATCGTGTCAATTAAGCACAGAAGCATCGTTTATCGTCAAATCTAATTTCCTGAATAGTATAGATAGCTTTATTCGGCAAATTCATCCAAAAAAATTAATCCTGTTTTTAGGCACCCTTGACAACTCCGCAAACCCCTGCTATATTCGTGAAATAAATCACGAATGAAAGGGGTTTTTATGGCTAATACATCGGTAAAAACAGCAAGAAAAAAGGCGGTTAACCCGGCAGTTTCCGGCAACATTATGACGCTGGATGATCTGAATAAACTGATCGCCAAAGTGAAAGAGGCGCAGAATATTTACGCAACTTATTCACAGGAAAAAGTCGACGCGATCTTTAAAGCGGCGGCTATCGCGGCGGACAAAGCCCGTATCGATCTGGCGGAAATGGCGGTCGCCGAAACCGGCATGGGTGTGCTGGAAGACAAGATCATCAAAAATCATTTCGCCGCCGAGTATATTTACAATAAACACAAAAATGCCAAAACCTGCGGCGTGGTATCGTGGGACAAGGCCAACGGTATCAAAACCGTGGCGGCTCCGCTGGGGCTGATCGCCGGAGTGGTGCCGACCACCAATCCGACTTCGACTGCGATTTTCAAAGCCCTGCTCGCGCTGAAAACCCGCAACGCGATTATTTTTTCGCCGCACCCCCGCGCTAAAAAATGCACCGTTGCGGCCGCGCGTCTGGCGCTGGAAGCCGCCGTGCGGGCTGGCGCGCCGGAAAATATTATCGCCTGGATCGACGAGCCGACCATTGAGCTGAGCAACGCCCTGATGGCGCATCCGGATATTCACGCCATACTCGCCACTGGCGGCCCCGGCATGGTCAAAGCGGCTTACTCCAGCGGCAAACCGGCGCTGGGCGTCGGGCCGGGCAACACGCCGGCCATTATCGATGAGACGGCGGATATTGATCTGGCGGTTTCTTCCATACTGCTGTCCAAAACTTTTGACAACGGTATGATCTGCGCTTCCGAACAGTCAATCATCGCGGTGGCTGATGTGTACAAAGAAGTGAAAAAAGAACTGGCGCTACGCGGCGCGTATCTGCTCAACCGCGCGGAAGCGGACAAACTCGGCAAAATAATTCTCAATGACAAAGGCGCGGTCAACGCGGCTATTGTCGGTCAGCCAGCCAGCAAGATCGCGGCTCTGGCCGGATTGAAAACGCCGGCCAATATAAAAGTTTTGGTCAGCGAAGAAACTTCTTACGCGGCGGACAATCCTTATGCTTACGAAAAACTGTCGCCGATCTTAACGCTCTACAAAGCTAAAGATTTCAAAGAAGCGGTGGACATCGCCGGCGCTCTGATCGAGCTGGGCGGACTGGGACACACCTCAGTGCTGTACACCGATGAGCGCACGCAGGAACGCATTGATTATTTTGCCAACAAACTGCCGACCTGCCGTTTGCTCATCAACTCGCCTTCGTCGCACGGCGGCATCGGCGATCTGTATAATTTTCGGCTCGAGCCTTCGCTGACTCTCGGCTGCGGCTCCTGGGGCGGCAACTCCGTCAGCGGCAACGTCGGAGTGCAGCATCTGCTCAATCTCAAAACTGTCGCGGAAAGGAAAGAAAATATGCTGTGGTATAGAGTTCCTCCGAAAATTTATTTCAAGCGCGGTTCGACCGATCTGGCGCTGCGCGAATACGAGGGCAAGAAACGTGCGTTCATTATCACCGACCGGTTTTTATTTAACAGCGGCGCGACCCGCAGTATTACCAGTGTGCTGGAAGAGATCGGCACGGCTTACGAAATATTTTTTGAAGTACAGCCGGATCCGACTTTGAGCACGGTCAACGCCGCGCTGAATATCGTCCGGCCTTATGAGCCGGATCTGCTCATCGCGCTGGGCGGCGGCTCGCCGATGGACGTGGCCAAAATTATCTGGCTCATGTACGAACAACCCGAGGCTAAATTTGAAGACATTTCGATGCGCTTCATGGACATCCGTAAACGCATCTGCGCCATTCCTGAGCTGGGCAAAAAAGCCCAGCTGGTCTGTATCCCGACCACGTCCGGCACCGGCTCGGAAGTCACACCGTTCTCGATCATCACCGATGACAAAGAACATGTGAAATATGCTATAGCGGATTACGCGCTGACGCCGTCCATGGCGATCATCGATCCGGATTTTGTGGACGGCATGCCGCAAAGTCTGACGGCAGCCGGTGGCATTGACGCTCTGGTGCACGCGGTCGAAGCTTATGTTTCCATCATGGCGACAAATTTCACCAACGCGCAGGCTCTGGAAGCGATCAAGCAGGTTTTCCGTTACCTGCCCCGCTCATATAAAGAAGGCCGCAACGATCCGCGCGCCCGCGAAAAAATGCACTACGCCGCGACGATCGCCGGCCTGTCTTTTGCCAACGCTTTTTTGGGCATTTGCCATTCTCTGGCACATAAGCTCGGCGCGGCTTTTAATATTCCGCACGGCATCGCCAACGCGCTGCTTTTTTGTCAGGTGATCCGTTTTAACGCGACGGACTGCCCGAAAAAACAGGCGGCTTTTCCGCAGTACAAAGTGCCGGAAGCCAAGAAGCGCTACGCGCAGATCGCCCACAATCTATACCTCGGCGGCAAGACCGAGGCTGAGCAGGTCGAGCTGCTGCTCCAGGCGATCGCCAAACTGAAAGCGGATCTGGAAATTCCCAGCTCCATTCAGGAATATTTTGCCAAATATAATCCGCAAATAAAGGAAGCGGATTTCTTAGGCAAGCTGGATTTTCTCGTGCGCAATGCTTTTGACGATCAATGTACGGGAGCCAATCCGGTCTATCCGCTGCTGTCTGATCTCAAGCAGATTTATCTTGACGCTTATTATGGAAAATTTTAGTCATTAAAAAAATTCGCCGCCTGCGTGCGCTACGGCCGCGGGCGGCAAGCAGCGTCGCCGATCCTCTGGCCAGTAAAAATCAGCTTTGTAGTCTAAATATTTTAAAAAAGTTGAGCTACAATATGCCCGGAAAGGAAAATTATGCGGACTGTTATTGAAGTGCAAAAATTAAAACGAGAAATTTTAGTTTATTTGATCAAGGCCTTTTACAGCAATGATTTCGCGGAGAATGTCCGCTTGATACCCTACGACATGCGCCCCAAAGGTTCGCCAGTGCCTTTTCGCTGCTGCATTCATAAAGAAAGAGCGATCCTGCGCTCGCGCACGCTGGCGGGGCTGGGGCTGGCTATCGAGGACGACAATGAGCGCGCGGAATTATCCGTTTACGCGGCGCAGGCCCTGCGGAGAACAAGCAACGCTGAAAATCCGCTGACCGTTTTGCAAAGCGCCTGTCAGGGCTGTGTGGAAAGTTTTATTCATGTCACCGATCTCTGCCAAAACTGCGTCGCCAAGTCCTGCATTAATTCCTGCAAGTTTGGCGCCATAAAAACCACGCGCGGCCGCGCCAGCATCGACAGTGCCAAATGCAAAAAGTGCCGCCTGTGCATCAAAGCCTGTCCTTATCAAGCTATCGTTAAGACGATCGTGCCCTGCGAAAACGCCTGTCCGACCGGCGCCATCGCCAAAGACCGCGGCGGTCTGGCCTGCATCGACACCGCCAAATGCATTTCCTGCGGCAGATGCGTCGTCACCTGCCCGTTTGGCGCGATACACAATAAAAGCCAGATCATCGACGTGCTGAAAAAAATCCAGGACAGGAAAAAAGTTGTCGCCATGATCGCGCCAGCCCTGCTCGGCCAAATGTCCTGCGCGGCCGGACAGCTGCACAGCGCGCTCAAAAAAAGCGGTTTCACGCTAGTCTACGAAGTCGCGCAGGGCGCGGAGATCACGGCGCGCGCCGAAGCTCAAGATCTGGCGGAGCGTCTGCAAAAAGGTGACGCTTTTATGACCACCTCCTGCTGTTCAGCCTACAACGAATTGGTCAAAAAACATCTGCCGGAAATCCGGCCTTTTGTTTCGCGCACGCAAACTCCCCTGCACTATACGGCGGAGATCGTCCGCCGCGAGCAGCCGGACGCCGTCAATGTTTTTATCAGCCCCTGCCTGTCTAAATTTACGGAAGCGCGGCAAGATCCCAATATCGATCACGTGCTGACTTTTGAGGAAATCGGCGCGCTGTTCACCGCGCTGAATATCAAGCCGGAAGAACTGCCGGAGGAAAATTTTGCCTATAACTCCGCCCGGGAAGCGCGCGGTTTTGCGCTCAGCGGCGGCGTCGCCCGCTCAGTACAGGCCGCCTGGACCGGCGATCCGGCGGCGGTCAAACCAGCGCTGCTCAACGGACTGCCCAAAACAGCGCTCAACGAGCTGCGCGCCTATGCCCAGCAAGGCCGCTGTCCGGCCGGCAATCTACTGGAAATCATGTGCTGCGAAGGCGGCTGCGCCAATGGGCCGGCGGTCATCAGCGCGGGAAAATCCGCAGCCGCACGGATAGAGAAATATGCGGCCGCCGCAGTCTCACTGACAGGATCACAAATATGAGCGCTCCAATTTCCAGCAATGGCATCAAACGCCTGACCTTATATCACCACATTTTAAGCGGCTATTTAGCGAAAGCCAAAGAATATATTTCCAGCCAGCGGATCGCCGAGCTGCTCAAGATCGACGACTCGCAGGTGCGCAAAGACATCGTGCTCTGCGCGGCCAGCGGCAAAAACCATGTCGGCTACAATGTGCGGGAATTAAAAAAAGCCATCGAGCAGCTGCTAGGTTTTCGGGCGCAAAAAGCGGCTTTCGTTGTCGGCGCGGGGAATCTCGGCAGCGCTTTGGCCAAACATACGGATTTTGCGGATTACGGTCTGGACATTGTCGCGCTTTTTGACAATGATCCGGCTAAGATCGACCGGTTTATCAACGGCAAAAAAATCTATCCGCTGTCCGAACTGCATCAGGTGATTACGCGCGAACAGCTGGTCAATAAACGCAAGGTGGAAATCGCCATTTTGACCGTGCCGGCCAGCGCGGCGCAAAACTCCGCTGATCTACTGACGCAGGCGCAAATAAAATATCTCTGGAATTTCACGCCGACGATATTGTCTGTGCCGGATGATGTCCGGGTCTGCAACGAAAATCTGGTCGGTAATTTTTTAGATTTTACAAATAACTGAGCAGCGCGGC
>JAIRWS010000057.1 GCA_031268855.1 Candidatus Margulisiibacteriota bacterium
ATTACCGGCGGTGATATCAGCGGCACGACAGCCAATGCCGGCTCCGGCGTGGCGTTCAGCGTCAATACCGTGCCGAGTTATTACACAGTTATATACATCATGAAAGTTGTCTAAACTTCGATATTTATGTCCCTGGCAGACCAAGCGTTAGACTCCCTGACGTTTTGCCACGGGTAAAACACCTCACCAGTCTGTCGCTTATGCGACAGCCAGCCTCTCCTTACCAAGGAGAGGCAGCAGCGTCAGCTGCGGTGAGGTGTCTCGCGGAAGCGAGACGTGCCGAGATATGCCTGTCCCTTTCGCTGTCGAAACGACCGTCTTGCGATGGCTTCGCCAGCGTATCCGAAGGATACAGGCTCAGCCACCGATTCCGCGGATGTTCATGTTAAAATATTTTCATGAATAAAATCGTAATACGCAAAGCGACGATCAAAGATGTGTCCGGCATTTTGACACTGGTCAATTTTTACGCGGCCAAAGATCTGATGCTGCCGCGCGGCGAGGACGCGGTCATTCAAAATCTGCGAGACTTTTTTGTCGCGGCGGAAACTTCTAACCGAAAAATCGTTGGCTGCGCCGCTCTGCATCTTTATACTGACCGGCTCTCGGAGATCAAGTCTCTGGCGGTGGCGGAAGAGCACACCCGGCGCGGTTTCGGCTCCAGGCTCATCAAACGCTGTCTGGCCGAAGCCAAAGCTCTGGGCGTGCCGAAAGTTTTTACGCTGACGTATGTGCCGGAGATTTTCCGCAAAAACAAATTTAAGCCGTCATTCAAGGAGCTGCTGCCGCAGAAAATCTGGGAGGAATGCCGCCTCTGCCCGCGCCGCAATAACTGCGCGGAGCAATGTTTGGTTTACACGGTTTAATTTACACTCCCTCTGATTGTGGTATAATTAGATGATATACCCTAGGGGGAGTTATGTCTGAAGTCAGCGCCTATAATAAAAATGTAAACAATGCCCTGACCCAGGGGCAGATCAACCGTTCTGGCGATGTGGCGCAGACCGGCGGCGTCAAGGGTTCGCAGCGTGTGCAGAAAGCGCTGGACAGCGCCGCGGTCGAGGATGCCAAGCAGCAACAGGCCGTAAAACCTTTTCCGACGATCGCCCGCCGCATGACGCCGCGTGATATTGTCAATCAACTGCTGCAGCTGGGTATTCGCCCCAGCCAGGAAAACCGTTCGCGCGCGACCAAGATGCTGATGTACGGGCTGGAGTTGAGCGCGGAAAATTTTGACACGCTGGAAACTTTGCTGGGTGGCCTGCCTAAGACCGCTTCGACCGAGCAGGCGGCGATTTTAATGATCACCAAAGGCTTGAATTCCCGGGCCGGCGCGCAGAGTCTGGCGGCTTTTTTAGAGCAAAATCCCGAGCTGGGCAAACAGCTGCTGGAACTGCTGGCGGCTTCCACGCAGGCGCGCGGCGCTCTGTCTGTAACTGGCGGTCTGCTCTCGCCGCAGTTATCCAATCAACTGGCCGCCATGCTGGCGTCGCTCGACGGATTTGTGAGCCTGCTGCCCAAAGATTTTAAGGACAAGCTCCAAAAAGGCTCCGGTTTTTTTAACAACGCGGAAGTCCTGACCAATATGCGCGCGGTGCGGGCGCTGATCAGCGGTGTGTCCAAACAGGCGGCGGACGCCATGCCGGAAAAAACTCCCGCGGCCAATAATCTGCTGTCCGCGCTGGGCAAGCTGGGCGCGGCGGCCAAAGATGTTTCGCAAAATTTGATCGTGCAGGCGATCCTGTCCAGACCTACCGGCCGCGAAGATCAGGCGCAGAGCGAAAAATTTGCGTATTGGCAGATCCCCAACAGCATGGGCACGCCGCCGCAGACCGTCGAGCTGCTGCTGGAAAAAGACAAAAAAGAAAAATACCGCCGTATCAATCCGCGCCGCACCAAGCTGGTTTTGAAAACGGAGTCCGAAGCGCTGGGTGAGATTTCCGCTGAGGTGGAAGTGGAAAACGACAATCTGGATTTCAAGTTCAACACCAACAGCGAAGAGATCCGCAAATTGATTAACGCCAATGTTGACGAACTGCGCAAAAAAATGGAAACTTTCAGCTATAAAACAAAAACTGTGCGCGTGGTCAAACGCAATCTCGACGTGAAAAAATTTTTGATCCCGACGCTGGATTTTAATAATCTGACGCGCGTGCAGACCGAGGTCTAGAGATGTCAAGCCGCCGTGAAATAGAAGAAAAAGAAGCGCACCACCGGCAAAAGATTAAAAAATCCACGCTGGAGCTGGAAAATAGTCCGGCCGGCGGGCGTTCAGCGATAGCGATCCGTTACGATGTTGAGCATGACGCGGCGCCGGTGATTTTGGCGTCCGGCCGCGGCGAATTTGCCGAAGATATTTTGAAAATCGCCGAGGATCATAAGATCCCTTTTTATGAGGACAAAGGCCTGGCCGATCTTCTGCTCAAGCTGGAAGTGAGCACGGAAGTGCCGCCGGAGCTGTATACTTTGATCGCCGAGGTGCTGGCTTTTATTTTCCGTCTGGATCAGATGGCCTCGAAGCGCGAAAGACTGTACAAGCGCGTGAAAGAAATGGATGACGAATAAATGCGCAAACTGAATAAATTGAATAAACCGCGCCGGATGTTAATGGCAATTTTGCTGGGGAGCTGTGTTTTAACCGCGGCCAACAAAACAACGACTGAGGCGCTGGACACTTACGAAAAACAATACGGCGCGCTGATGAACAATGTCGTCAATGTCAATACGCCGGGTTACCGTGCGGTTAAAATTATTACGCGCCAGGATAAAAATGGCAGTCTTGTTACGGAAGAGACCGCCTCTTTTTTCAAAAACGGCCAGATGGTTTTTAGCGGCGACCCTCTGCATGCGGCGATCGACGGCCCTGGATTTTTTTCGGTGCGCGCTCCGCAGGGCGATATGTTTACGCGCGACGGCCGGTTTATTGTGAACAGCGAAGGGGAGCTGGTTACGCTGTCCGGACGCTATCCGGTGCTGGCCGCGGGCGGCAATACTATTCAGCTGGACGTAAACGATTCCCTCGATTTGCAAATTTCGGAAACCGGTTTGATCATCCAGAACGGCGAGATGCGAGACCGGCTGGCGGTCGGCGAACTGGATACCTCCATCACCCTGCGCACGGTGAACGGCGCTTTTTTTGAAGCTCCGGACAGCGAAGCTGCTTTCATTAACCTGGAGGCGCCGCGCATCCGGCAGTATTATTTTGAGGGTTCCAATGTCGAGATGTCCGAGGAATTGGTGGCCATGCCGGATATTTCCAAAAAGTACGATGCCAACGCCAAAGTACTGCAGATCATGAAAAAGATCACCACCACCGGGCGGGAAATGGGCAGCGCGCAGTAATGCTGACCAAAAAAGAGCTGGAGCAGAGAGAAGCGCGGCTTTTGGCTGCCTGCGCGGCGCGGAGCGGCGAATCGCGCGGGCGGGTTCATGCCGAGCCGCCGCCGGAATACCGCACCGAATTTCAGCGCGACCGCGACCGCGTGATCCACTGCCGCGCTTTCCGTCGGCTCAAACACAAGACGCAGGTTTTTGTGACCACGCAGCCGGGTGACCATTACCGCACGCGCCTCACCCATTCACTGGAAGTGATGCAGATTTCCCGCGATCTGGCGCGCATGCTGGGCTTAAATGAGGATCTGGCGGAGACCATTGCGCTGGCGCACGATCTCGGCCACACGCCGTTTGGTCACACCGGCGAGCGCGCGCTTAATGAGCTGCTGAAGGATTTCGGCGGCTTTGAGCACAATCGCCAGAGCCGAAAGATCGTGGAGAGCATTGAAAAAAAATATCCGGCGTTTGACGGCTTGAATCTGTCTTACGAAGCGCTTGACGGCCTGATCAAGCACCGCAGTCCTTATGATGACAGCGGCGCGGCGCGTGAACTGGCGCCGTCGCTGGAGGCGCAGCTGGTCAATCTCGCTGATGAGGTTGCCTACAACAGCCATGACCTCGATGACGCGGTTGCTTCTGGACTGTTGGCGTTAAAAGATTTACAGCAGGTCAGCATCTGGGCGGAACTCAGCGCCGAGAACAAAAAAGAAAATCCGCAAATCTCAGACCGCCTGCTGGTCGATCTAAATATCCGCGCGCTGATCGGCGCGCTGCTCAATGACATTGCTTTCGAGACCGAACGGCGCTTGACGGCGCGTGGCGTAAAAACACTGCAGGATGTTTATCATGCCGGGACAGAATTAGTCGGGTTCGGTCCGGCGCTGGCGGAAAAAGTCGCCGAGCTGCGAAAATTTTTGTACGCCAGATTTTATCAGCATCCGGAAGTTCTGCGGCACAATCAAGAAGCGGAAAACGTGATAAAAAAATTATTCGCGCGGCTGACCAAACAGCCGGAAAAAGCACTGGCCGCTTCGACTTTCCGCCGCAGCGAGCCGGTAGAAATTTCTGTGGGGGATTTTATTGCCGGCATGACCGATCAATACGCGCTGCAATTGGCGAAAACAATATAGAACAAATAAGGGGCTTCACATTTTACGAATAATGGTGTAGCATTACCTCCCCGTTTTGTGAAAATGGATATTGAGTGGTTTTTAGGAGAGGCATGGCAGGCGACGCAATAGAAGTATCAGGCACGATTGTTGAATCTATGCCAAATGCGATGTTTCGTGTGAAATTGGAAACTGGTCAGGAGATCCTGGCGCATGTTTCCGGCAAGATACGGAAAAACTTTATCCGCATTTTGCTGGGCGACAAAGTGCGCGTGGAGCTTTCGCCGTATGATTTGACCAGAGGCCGTATAACATTTAGGGATAAGTGAGTAAATGAAAGTAAGAGCATCGGTAAAAAAAATCTGCAAAGACTGCAAGTTCATTAAACGCAAGGGCGTACTGCGCGTGATTTGCAAGACCGCCAAACATAAACAAAGGCAGGGGTAAGGAGAATCATGGTTCGTTTAGCCGGCGTGGATTTGAAAAACGAAAAAAGGATCGATGTGGCTTTGCGCTACATTTACGGCGTCGGCCCGAGTTTGAGCCGCCGGATACTGCAAAATACCGGCGTAAAGCCGGAAATCCGCGTCAAGGATCTGTCCGAGCCTGACGTGGTCAAGCTGCGCGACGCTTTGCGTGAATATACGGTCGAGGGCGATCTGCGCCGCAAAGTTACGCTCGATGTGAAGCGGCTGATCGAGATCGGCGCGTACCGCGGACAGCGTCACCGCAAGGGTTTGCCCTGCCACGGCCAGCGTTCCCGCACCAACGCGCGCACCAACCGCAAAGGCCCGAAGCGCACGGTGGCCAATAAAAAAATAGCGACGAAATAATTTAGGAGCAGCAATGGCGGAAAAAGAAAAAACAGCGGCCAAGGCCGGCAAAGAAAAAGCCAGGAAAAAAACCAAAAGAAATATAGCCAAAGGCGTGGCGCGGATTAGATCCACTTTCAATAACACTATCGTGGCGATCACCGATGCGCAGGGCAATGTGGTGTCGTGGGGGTCGGCGGGCTGCGCTGAATTCAAGGGCTCCAAAAAAGGCACGCCGTTTGCCGCGCAGCAGGCTTCGGAAATTGCCGCCAGCAAAGCGCGCGAGCAGGGCATTGTCGAGGTAGAAGTAGAGGTCAACGGCCCGGGTTCCGGCCGCGAGACCGCGATCCGCGCTTTGCAGTCTTCCGGGCTGCGCGTGCTGTCGATCAAAGATGTGACACCGCTGCCGCACAATGGCTGCCGGCCGCCAAAGAAAAGAAGAGTATAAGAGTATATTAAAGAAGACATAAGGAGAAAAGAATTTAATGGGTAAACATAAATTAGCAGACTGTAAACAATGCCGGAGAGAAGGCGAGCGGCTTTTGCTCAAAGGCAGCCGTTGCAATTCGCAAAAATGCGCTCTGTTGCGCCGCAAAACAGCTCCGGGTATGCACGGAGCGGTGGTGAAAAAACAATCCGAGTACGCGGTGCGTCTGCGCGAAAAACAAAAATTGCGCCGGATTTTTGGCGTGTCGGAAAAACAACTGTGGCATTGTTTTGAAAAAGCCCATCGCACGCCCGGTGTCACCGGCACTTTGATTTTGCAGTTTTTGGAGCGGCGTCTGGATAACATCGCTTATCGGCTGGGACTTGCCGCTTCGCGCAAGCATGCCAGACAGCTCGTCAAACACGGCCATTTTCAGGTCAATGGCCAAAAAGTTGACCTGCCGTCGTATCAGGTTAATCCTGCCGATAAAATTTCGATCAAACCGTCATCGCAAAAATCTTTTGGCGCGGCTCTGGAGAGATTAAAAGAAGCGCAGTATCCGGCCTGGCTGAAATTTGACCAGACGGCTAATGCCGGCCTTGTGGTCTCTATTCCGGAGCGCGAGGAAATTGATTATCCGATCGACGAGCAGCTCATCGTTGAGTATTACGCGAAATAATCAGGGAGTAAATATGGCAATTAAAGCGAAAGTAAGATACGAGGAAGTTGAGCCGAATCACGGCGTTTTTACAGCTGAGCCGCTGGAGAGAGGCTACGGCGCGACTCTGGGTAACGCGCTGCGGCGCATCCTCCTGTGCGCGCTGGACGGCGCTGCGGTCAGCGACGCGCAGATCTCCGCGCTGGATAATGTCGAAGAGGACGAACTGGAAGTTTTAGCTAATATCAAAAATCTGGCGCTCACGTCTTACGCTGAAGAGGCTCTGGAGCTAACTCTGGAAGTCAAAGGTGAAGGCGTGATCACCGCGCGCGATATTCCGCACACCAGCGACATTGAGATTGCCAATCCCGATCTGCACATTGCTACGGTCAAGCGTGGTGGCAAGCTGAATATCGTGATGACTGTGGAAAAAGGCGTGGGCTATCAGATCGCCGATGAGGAAAACAAAGAAGGCAAAGTGCGCCTCAGCGCTTCCTATTCGCCGGTGGTCAAGGTCGACCACAGAGTGGAGCCGGCGCGTGTCGGCAAAAGCCTGGATTACGACCGGCTGATTTTGGAGGTCTGGACAAACGGCGTGGTGTCTCCCGAAGAAGCTGTCCGGCGCAGTTCGCAGGTTTTTAAAAATCAAATGGACGCTTTGTTACAAAAAACCACGGACAGTCTGCGCGTGGCTTACGCGGCCGGCGGAGATAAATACTCCGGCGTGCTGACGGTCGAGCCTCTGGAAAAAGGCTACGGCACGACACTGGGCAATTCTCTGCGCCGTATTTTGCTGTCTTCAATAGAGGGCGCGGTGGTTACCGCGGTAAAAATCGATGGCGTGGATCATGAGTTTTCGGCTATTGACGGCGTGAAAGAGGACGTGCTGGATATTATTATGAATATCAAAAAATTGGCGATCCGTTCTTATGCCGATACTCCGCTGGAGATGACGCTCTCCGCCACGGAAAAAGACGGCGAAGTGACGGCCAAAGCGATACAGCATGATGACGAACTGGAAATTATCAATACAGATCAGCATATCGCCACGCTGGGCAAAGGCGGCAAACTGCGGATCGTGATGACCGTGGAAAAAGGCGTGGGTTATCAGGTGGCCGATGTGATCGAAAATAAAAGAATTAATGAAGACAAAAACATTCCGCTGGGTACGATGCCGATCGATGCGGCGTTTTCGCCGATCAGCAAGGTCAATCACCGTGTCGAGCAGTTCAGTGAGAAAAGGCGTGAGTACGATAAGTTGTTTCTGGAAGTCTGGACTAACGGCGTGGTCACGCCGGAAGACGCGGTGAAAACCAGCGCGCAGATTTTGCAGGAACAGGTCGATATTTTCTTGAATCCCAATTCGCAGGCTGAGGAAAATGGTGGAGCCGAGGCTTTGGGTTCGGGCAGCGCGGGCATTTTGGCGGATTCCGTCGATGTGCTGGAGCTGTCCTCGCGTTCGAGCAATTGTCTGCGCAAGGCCAATATCCGCACCGTCGGTGAACTGGTCGATACGCTGCCGGAGAGGCTGCAGGACATCAAGAGTTTTGGCAAAAAATCCGCCGAGGAGATCAACGCGGCTCTGGCGCGTTACGGCCTCAAGCTCAAAGGCGACGCCGGGGATTTTGCCGAGAATTCCGACTCTGAAGACGGCTTTGAAGAAGAATGAGAATAAAATAAAGGAGAATAAAATAAAAAAGAGGGAAAGATGCGACACAAATATGGATACAATAAATTACACAAACCGACCGATCAACGAATTGCAATGCTCAAAAGCCTGGCAGTCGCGGTTTTTCGCTGCAATCGTGTCGAGACCACTGAAGCTAGAGCTAAAGAGCTGCGCAAGATGGTGGACGGAATTATCACCCTTGTTAAGAAGGGAGATTTGAGCGGCAGACGCCGCGTGATTAGTCTGCTGCTGGGCGATAAAGAGCTGGTCAAGCAAATTTACGCCGGCAAAGAGCGTTTTAGCAAACGCAGCAGTGGTTACTCGCGCATAATTCAGGTCGGCCAGCGGCGCGGTGACGCGGCCAAAATGGTGTGGTTTGAATTAGTTGATGCCGCGGTTTAATTTATTTTTGCGCGTGGCGTATCTGGGCACGGCTTACGCCGGATCACAGATACAAAAAAATGGTATAACTATACAGGAACATTTAGATAAGGCGTTGCGGTGTTTGTTTGCCGGCGAAAAGATCAAAACGATTTTTGCCGGACGAACAGACAGCGGTGTGCACGCGCTGGGACAGGCTGTGTCCGTGATGGTCAGCAGGCGGATGCCGCTGGATAAGACGCGGGCGGCTTTGAACAGCTTGCTGCCGCTGGATATTCGCGTTAAAGAAGCGCGTTACGTAAAACCAGAATTTAATCCGCGCTACGCCGCCGCCGGCCGCGAGTATCTGTACAATATTTATTACGGCCGCGCGCCGCTGTTGTATATGCGGGATAAAGTTTGGCATATCGACGCCAGGCAAAAATTAAACTGGCGGCTGATGCGCCGCGCGGCGCGGCTGATACGCGGCGAGCATGATTTTGCGGCGTTTTGCGCGGCGGGCAGCACGGTCAAAAACAAAGTCCGGCGCGTAACAGTGTCGGAAATAACCGCGCGGCGGGCTGACTGCTGGCCGGGCGCGCCAGATAAGGCCGACGGATTGTTATTGACATATAGAGTGCAGGCCAGCGGTTTTTTGTACCACATGGTGCGCAATATTATTGCGGCGCTGGTCGATGTGGGTTTAAAAAAAATGACGCTGGACGATTTGCGTGAAATAATGCGGTCGGGCCGGCGTAGCGCGTTGAGATCAGCCACAGCTCCCGCAGCTGGGCTGATTTTGTATGATGTGAAATATAATAAAAGAGAAATTGTAAATTGTAAGGAGAAATTTTAAGAATGTTGCAGTTTAAAAAAACTTTTAATTTGAAAAAAGAGACGGTTGACCGCAAGTGGTATCTGGTCGACGCCGAGGGCCGGACGCTTGGCCGGTTGGCAGCCGCGGTGGCCAAAATTTTGCGCGGCAAAAACAAGCCGACGTTCACGCCCAATGTGGACGGGGGAGATTTTGTGGTCATCGTTAATTCCGATAAAGTGGTCGTGACTGGCAATAAGGCGCAGAGCAAAGAGTATCACCGGTATTCCGGTTTTCCGGGCGGCCTGAAAACCACCACGCTGGCCAAGCAAATGCAAAAAGATTCGCGCAAAGTGATTTTGGCGGCGGTGGGCGGCATGCTGCCGAAGAGCCGCTTGGCCAATAAACAATTGACCAAATGCAAGGTTTTCAGAGGCGCGGAGCATGAGCATCTGGCTCAGCAGCCGGTGAAGCTAGAAATATAAGCAAGGAGAACAAGGCATGTCCGAGAGTAAAACGAAAGCCGTGAAAGCAGTTAAAAAAATTGAGCATGAGCCGCTGGCCGCGAAAAAATCCGACGCCAAAAATCCAGCGGAAATTTACGCCAAAGATATTCAGTATCTAGCCTGCGGCAAGCGTAAAAATGCCACGGCGCGCGTGGTGCTGCGGCCGGGCAGCGGCAAATATACAATCAACGGCAAGTATGATTTGGCGGGTTATTTTGGCCGCCGCGCCGGGATCGCGCTGCAGGTCAACCGGCCTTTTCAGGTGGTTGAGCTGGAAAATCAATACGATGTTTTGGCCAATCTGCGCGGCGGCGGGAAATTTGGCCAGGCCGGCGCGCTGGCGCACGCGGTCGCCAAAGCTATTGTGGTCAGCAACGCGGGTTTAAAAAAGAAATTAAAAGACGAAGGCCTGCTCACCCGCGACTCCCGTGTCAAAGAAACTAAAAAATACGGACGCAAGCGCGCGCGTAAGGGCTACACTTACCGCAAGAGATAAAGCCTAAAGCCGCTAGCGGAACTGAAAGCCGCGGACGACCCGCAGGGTCAGATTTTTTTTGCCGGGTTTTAGTTTGCGAAATTCTGCCAGCAGTTTATTCTCCAAAAGAGTCTGCTGCGCTGCCGGCGCGCTCTCCGGCGCATAGTCCTTAAAAAAATAATCCAGCGGCACCGTGTAAAAATCCGCCAATTTGCAAAGCGTTTCCAGCTTGGGCGCGCCGCGCGCGCCTTTTTCCAGATACAGATAATTGGGCAGGGCAATGTCCAGCAAGCCGGTCAGCACTTCGATGGTCAGCCCTTTTTTTAGACGCAGGTTTTTAAGCCGCTGGCCGATGTGGATTTTGAGCTGGGCGATGTCATGCATGTTTTTACCATCCTTTTTTAACATTTTAGAAATCAAACTTGCCGGAATACTTACTTGTAAGATAGCTTGCTTATAAGTAATGTATGTGTTAAAATAAAGCAGCAAATCTAAAGGGGGGTATTTTTATGACTATAGCCACAGGCCAAAAAATGTACGCGGACGACATTCTCAATCTGACTTTTTTTCCGAAAGGCACGCTACTGATTTTTAGCTCTACCGCGTGGGGCGCGACCAGCGCGGAATTTAAAAATATCTGGAAAGTCTGCAACAAGGCCAATCACGACGCCGATCTTTTTGTACCGGATCTGACCGATAAATTCCTGCGCGGCGCGGAGAGCTCAGATTTTACCACCGCGCGCGGCGCGGACAGCCAAAGCGTGATTTTACAAACAACTAATCTGCCATCGCACAGCCACGGAGCGACAGGCTTATCCTTATC
>JAIRWS010000058.1 GCA_031268855.1 Candidatus Margulisiibacteriota bacterium
GACTGACCGGCGTGGAAGTCAAAGCCAGCTCGCGTTTTACCGAGGAACACTTCAAAAACCTGCGCTGGTTTGCCAGAAACTACCGCGGAGCAAAATTTTCCGGCATAGTTCTTTATACTGGAGAGCTGGCCATGTCTTTCAAAGACAATATGCACCTCGTGCCGATCAATAATTTGTGGGAGTGATCCGAATATTCAAACCACTCCCTGGAGCCGGAAAAGCTTACCTCTCCGGCTTCAAGACACACGAGTTTAGTCCGCCAGCTCAAAAGAAAATATCAGCCTGCCGCTATTGCCAGCAATAACCCTTCCGCCAATATATATTTCAGACATAATAATAGGCCATTAGTAATGGCCTATATATGCCATTACTAATGGCCTACTTAAGTGAATTGGATAACAACGCCAAAACCCGCTTATCCCAGGCCGGTACAACCTCGATCCGGCGCCCGCCGCGCAGAACTATATCTCGAGTATCTTTGGTAATAATCAAGCCCCGCTTGCTCTTAAAAAAATCCAGCGCGGCCAGCAGACCGTTGATCTCGCGGTCGCGGTTATCCAGAGTAAGCTCCAGACAGACTTGCACGCACAGCGGAGAGCTCCCGTGCGGATCAACAATAAAATCACATTCGCCTGTTTTATCCGCAAAATAAAAAATATCCCGCGTCCGCCGCCGCAGTTCATTAAAGACAAAGTTTTCTAGCAGCCCGCCCAAATCGGGAGTAAACGAAATGGAAACGGAGCGCAGCAAACCGGTGTCGCCGACATACAATTTTTTGGGCGCTAGATTCTGTTTTTTTACCGACCAGGCAAAACGCGGTACCAGTTGCAGCAGATAAGCTTCTTCAAAATAAGACAGATATTCCAGCAGCGTGGTGTGCGAGCGCAGGCCGATCATGCCGGTCAATTTGCTGGGGGAAACCAAATGCGCCGCATTGGAAACCAGATAAACAAAAAGCCGCTTCAGGGAAGCCACATCCCGCAGGCCATAACGCACCGCTATATCGCGGTACAAAATATCCTGCTGCAGCTGGTTTAAGACTTCCGGTCTTTTAGTTTTTAGATACTCGGGAAAACCGCCGGATTGCAAATATTGATCCAGCGACCTCACTCCGGCTGGCCGTCCGGCAAAACGCAAAAATTCCCGATAAGAAAACGGGAATAATTCTTTGGTGATATGCCGCCCGGTCAATTTTGTGCCAAGTTCGCGGCTGAGCAAGGCGGCATTGGAGCCGGTCAGCAGCGTCTGAAAACCCTCGTCCAGCTTCTGCCGTACATAGGCTTCCCAGCGCGGCGCCATTTGAATTTCATCCAACAGCAATGTTTTGACACCGGACTCCAAGATCAAACTATCCAGCAGCGGAAAATCCCGCGTCGTAAAATCCGCCAGACGCAGGTCGTCAAAATTCAGATAAAAATACTTGCTCCGCAGCTGGCGCGCAAACTGCCGCAGGAGCGTGCTTTTGCCGCAACGGCGAATGCCGGTAATGATCAGGGCATAGGCCTGTATGTCCGGCAGATCCGGCAGAATATCCCGCGGCAGTTCCGCTGTCCGTTTGTCTATCTGCGCTCTCTGTGTCCGAATAACTTCGCGTAAATCTGTCAATTGCATAACAGAATTATACCAGATTTTCTAATAATAGGCCATTAGTAATGGCATATATATGCCATTACTAATGGCCTACTTTGCCAGCCAGCCAGTTCGCAAAAATAAATTTAACTGTATCGAGAATTGATTTTACCGCTGATACTTTACCGGCGCGCCGTCACGCTCCAGCGACTGCTGGGCAGCCAGCAGGGTCTTGAGCACGCGCATACTGTTCGCGCCGCCGCTGCGCACCGGCGCGCCTTTTTCACAGGCGGCAAGGAAATGCAGACACTCCTCGCGCAAGGGCTCGACTTCCGGACACTCCAGAACTTCCGCGCCTTCATCTATATAAGCAAAACGTTCATGCTCAAATTTTTTGCCCGGGTCATACGCGACACGCTTTTTGATAAATTGCACTTTGCCGTCCGCGGCCAGCTCGTCCATAATCAGCATGCCTTTTGTTCCGACCGCGATGGCCTTGCGGTCTTTGTACGGGTCAAGCCAGCTATTGTGAATATGCGCAATCTTGCCGGACGCAAATTTTATGGCCGTGAACACGACTTCGGCGGTTTTCTGCGGATAGAACCGCGCGGCCTGCGCGGAGATCACGGACGGCTGCTCGTCCAGCAAATAATACACCACCGAAATATCGTGCGTGCCCAGATCCCAGAGCACATTGCTCTCAAAGCGGATCGCGCCGAGACCCGTCCGTCGGCAGTATACCTGCTGCAATTCGCCGATCAGCCCATCCCGCACGGCCTGCCGCACGCGGTTGACGGCGCCGTGATAGAGCAGCAAATGACCTTCCATTAAAATCTTATTTTTTGCCGCGGCCAAATCTAGCAAGTCCTGCAGATCCTGCTGCTGGAGAACTATCGGCTTTTCGATATAGACATGTTTTCCAGACTCTAAAACCTTTTTGCCAATGGCAAAATGCGTCGCGGCCGGAGTGGCGATAACCACCGCGTCAATGCTGGGGTTTTGCAAAACGTCATCAATATTTTGCGTAATTTTCAGATCGGGATACAATTTCAAAGCGGCGTCAATATTGTTTTGGTCAAGCTCGCAGGCCAGCTTCAGCGAACCAAGCTGATAATGATTGCGCAGGAGATTTTTACCCCAGCGTCCGATACCGATTTGGGCGACATTGACCATAGGCGGCGATTATACTCCGGAAAGCGAAACATTAAAATACGGGGATTATGCTTTATCCCTCAAGTGTTATTTCCGGTCATTTTCTTAATATAGATCACCGCATAATAATCCGGCATGTTGTTGAAAACCGTGCCGGAGCC
>JAIRWS010000059.1 GCA_031268855.1 Candidatus Margulisiibacteriota bacterium
CAATTCAAGCGCGCTGGCGGATTTTTAGTTTTTCCGCGACAAACTCCGCGGAAATCAGCGGGTCCTGGATCGGCTTAATGCGCAGATTGGCCAGCCGTTCCAGATTGGCATTTTTCGGCGCGGCTAATTCCGCGGCGCTGACCAGACTGATCTTTAGCAGGGAGCCGTTGTTGCGGATCTGCACCTGCGGATCAAATAGGATTTTTTCCGGTTCAGTTTGCGTTTCGTTTTTTTCCTCCGGTTTTTTCAGCAGATCGTCCCGCAGAGCCAGTCCGGCGACTTTGGCGGTTTCCGGATTTTCTTGAGCCAAAACATAAGCGACCAGCTGCGCGGTGCTTTTATTTTTAAATTCTTGCTGGCGTTTTAGCTGCATAAGTCTGCCGAGGTCTAAATTGGCGTTTTTACGGGAGCCGAGAGTTTTTTGGCGGACAATGGTCAGTTCAGCGATCTGGTCAATATCCGCGGCGGATTCCGCGTATTTCTCGATGTTTTTGGCGATCTCTTGCGGGCTGGTTTGGCCGAGATATTCAGCGGCGGATTGTCCCTGTTTTTGCGCCTTACGCTCGATAGTCGCTTTGGTCAACGCCAGCGCGTCAACGCTGTTCCGCAGCTGCGCCATTTGCGTGGCTTGAGTTTGAGCGATGGCTCTTAATTTTTCGCGTTCAACATTTACCTTTTGCAGGGCCGGCATATACTCAGGTCCTTTCTTCCCCCTTAAGCATATCCCTCTTGCCTATATATCGATGAAAATAGAGCTAAACTTGCATGCGCTATTTCGGTGTTTTTCCCACTATTTATGTTAGTATTAACCTCATGTCAGAAATGGAAAAAGTTTACAACCCTTCCGAGATCGAGGCGCGGATCTACGCGGATTGGGAAAAAAGCGGCGACTTTGTGCCAAGAGGCGATGGCGAGCCGTTCTCGATCGTTATGCCGCCGCCTAATGTGACCGGCGCCCTGCACATGGGGCACGCGCTGGACGACACTTTGCCGGATATTTTGGTGCGCTGGCGCCGTATGCTGGGCGGCAATGTGCTCTGGGTGCCCGGCACGGATCATGCGGGTATTGCCACGCAGAATGTAGTGGAGAAAAAATTGGCTGGGGACAGCCTGACGCGCCACGACCTTGGCCGCGAGAAATTTGTCGCTGAAGTCTGGCGCTGGAAAGAAGAATACGGCAGCCGGATCACCAGCCAGCTGCGTTTGCTGGGCGCGTCCTGTGATTGGCGGCATGAGCGTTTTACTATGGACGAGGGCTGTTCACGCGCGGTGCGGGAAGTTTTTGTCGAGTTATACAAAAAGGGCTTGATCTTCAAAGGCCCGCGCATTATTAACTGGTGCCCGCGCTGCCATACCGCGCTGTCGGATGTCGAGGTGGAGTATGAGGAAAACGCCGGCAAGCTCTGGCATTTGCGCTATCAATTGGCGGAAAATCCCAAAAAATATCTGGTGGTGGCGACAACGCGTCCGGAAACTTTATTCGGCGACGCGGCCGTGGCTGTGCATCCCGAAGATGAGCGTTATCAGGATCTGATCGGCAAAGAAGTCCTGCTGCCCTTGACTGATAAAAAAATCCCGATCATCGCCGATGAATATGTTGACCGCGGTTTTGGCACGGGCGCGGTCAAGATCACTCCGGCGCACGACGTGAATGACTACGAAGTCGGCAAACGCCACAAACTGCCGGCGCTGGAGATCATGGATACTTCCGGACTGCTCAATGAAAATGTGCCGTTGCGCTACAAAGGGCTGGAACGCTTCAAAGCCCGCGAGCTGGCGCTGACCGATCTGGAAGAAAAAGGCCTGCTGGACTCCGTGCAGGATTATAAAAATAAGATCAGCCGCTGTTACCGCTGTCACGATATTATCGAGCCGTATCTCTCGCCGCAGTGGTTCGTGGACATGCCCAAACTTGCCGCGCCAGCTGTCGAGGCTGTGCGTTCTGGCCGGATCAAATTTTATCCTGAACGCTGGAGCAAAGTTTATTTTGACTGGATGGAAAACATCCGCGAATGGTGCATCTCGCGCCAGATCTGGTGGGGGCATCGTATTCCGGTTTGGTACTGCGAATGTGGCGAGGTCATCTGCGCTAAGGAAGATCCGCAGACCTGCCCCAAATGCGGTTCGGATAAATTAACTCAAGACCCGGATGTGCTGGACACCTGGTTCAGCTCGGCGCTCTGGCCTTTCTCCACGCTGGGCTGGCCGGACGACACAGCCGATCTGAAAACATATTACCCGACCGCGCTGCTGGTGACCGGCTACGATATCATCACTTTTTGGGTTTCGCGTATGATCACGCTGGGGCTGGAATTCAAAAAAGAAGTTCCGTTTCACAAAGTGGTGATCCACGGCTTGATCCGCGATGAGCACGGCAAAAAAATGAGCAAATCCACAGGCAACGCCGTCGATCCGGTGGAATTGATCAAAGCATACGGCGCGGACGCGCTGCGGTTCACGCTGGCGTCGATGGTGACGTCCGGCGGGCAGGACCTGAAACTTGCCGCGCCCAAAGTTTTGGCCAGCCGCAATTTCATGAATAAGATCTGGAATGTCGCGCGTTTTGTCCTGCTGAAGCTGGCGGACAATAAATTCAGCGCGGAAAAATCGCTGGCCGACGAGTGGATCCTTTCCCGCTATCAGCAGGTCATTCAAAAGACCGATTCCGACCTGCGTAATTTTTATTTTGGCGATATGGCGCTGGGCTTGTATGATTTTGTTTGGAATGAGTTTTGCGATTGGTATATCGAAATGTCCAAGCTGGGCCTGCACAAGGAAACTTTTTTGACGGTCTTTAACGGCATTTTGCGCCTGCTGCATCCAGTGACGCCTTTTATCACCGAGGAGATCTGGGCCAAACTCGGCAATGCCGGCAAGGTGATCAGCGCGAGCTGGCCGCAGGCGGATAAAACGCTGCTCAATCCGGCGCGGGAGAAAAAAATGGCCGCCGTGATAGAGCTGATCCGCGCGGTGCGTAATATCCGCGCGGAGATGAATGTGGCGCCGGCGAAAAAAGCGGATCTGATCATTCTCTGCCGTGATCCAGCCGCGGCGGAAGCGCTGACCGAAGCGAAGCCGTATATTCAGCAGCTGGCCGGCGTGGAAAAAATTGATCTGGTGGGCAAACTGGCCGCCAAACCGCGCAATGCCTCGCATGCGGTGATCGGCGGCGCGGAAGTTTTTGTGCCGCTGGACAATCTCATTGATCTGCGGGCGGAGATTGCCCGCCTGGAAAAAGAAAAAAACAAATATCAGGCGGAGATCAACCGCGTCAAAAATAAATTGGCCAATAAAAGTTTTATCGAAAAAGCGCCGCCGGAAGTCATCGAAAAAGAAAAAGAAAAAGAAAAAACCTGCGCGGAGAAATTCAAAATTGTGGAAGAGCAGCTGAAAGCGCTGACGGAGAAATAACTTTTTAATCCCGGACAATATGGCGCCTGTGCGCGGCGGCAGGATATTCTGTTTATCCCGTTTTAGAGTGTGTTATAATTTGAGCAGAAAGCTGGAGTTTTATGGCATTATTAGACTTAACCTCATTTGAAAAAGCTATAGCGACATTGGGCATTATCTGGTCAGAGTATGCTAAAAATACAGATAATGTAATTGTGCGGGATTCTGTTATTCACAGATTTGAATATACTTATGAGCTGGCTTTTAAAATGTTGAAACGTTATTTGGAATTAACGGAGCCTAGTTCTGAAACGATATCGGAGCTAAGTTTTCAGAATATTATTCGGCTGTGCAGTGAGCGGGGACTTTTGGCCTGCGAGTTGGAAAAATGGAAAGAATTTCGGGAAAGACGCAACATAACTGTGCATACATATAATGAAACAATGGCTGTAGAGGTTATTACGATTATTGAGAGTTTTTTGACAGAGGCGCGGTTTTTACTGGGAAAATTGAAAGAAAGGATGCCTAAATAAAATGTCTGTTCTTGGTTTGCGTGAAGACGTGCGGGAAATGGTGAGCGGAATTTTAAGAAATCATTTTACTAATGGGGAAAAAGTATATGCCTTTGGTTCTAGAGCTAGAGGAACTGCGCGCAAATATTCTGATCTGGATTTAGCAGTCGACTCCGGTGATCAAAGTTTTGATTTTTCTGCCAGGTGCGCCTTGAAATTTGATTTTGAAGAAAGTGATATTCCCTTTCGGGTGGATATTATTGATTTGCGTTCTGTCACGCCGGAATTTAAAGCGTTAATCCAGACGGATTTTATTAATTTACACTATTGAACTAAACTTTTGCAGACTACCGCGTGATCTCGGTTGAATAATAAAAAAATTTCCGTTCGGGAAAAATGGCGGACTTTTCCTCGCCCAGCACAAAGCAGGCGGTGGAGAGCAGATCGGCCCGGGCTGCGCTGTCCGCAATTACCGTGACGCTGGCCAGATTATTTTCGAGATTGGCCGGACGTCCGGTCTGCGGATTAAAAATATGCGAATATCTTTGCCCGTGCACCGTAAAATACTGTTCATAATCGCCGGAGGTCGCGCAGGCTTCGTCGCGCAGTTCAAAAATCTGCAGATTTTCCGTAACCGCGCGCGGATTGCGCACCGCGATGCGCCAGGGCTGACCACGGTTTTGTCCCAGCGCGTAAATATTGCCGCCGGCGTTGACCAGCGCGCTGCGGATGCCGCTCTGCCGCAGGACTTTGACAGCTTCGTCTACCGCGTAGCCTTTGGCGATGCCGCCCAGATCGAGCTGCGTGCGGTTATGGAGCAGACGCACGGTCTGTTTTTGGCTGTCGAGACGCGCGTTTTGCCAGCCGACGCCTGGCAGCTGGTCTTGAATTTGCCGCTGATCCGGCGCTTGTTTTTTGTCCGTGCCAAAGCCATACAGGCGCGAGAGCGGCGTGACCGTGATGTCAAACGCGCCGCCGGAAATTTCGCTGCCGGATAAAGCCAGAGCCAGGAGCGCGTGCAGATCCGCGCTGAGCGGCATTTCCTGCCGAAAAGCTTTTTGATTGACCTGGGTTAATTCACTGTCGGGGTCGAAATAGTCAAATTTTTTTTCCAGCTCGTGCATTCTGGCAAAAGCCGCGTCAATAGCGCGGCGGCCTTGAGCGCGGCTGCGGCAGATAACTTTTATTTCCGTCCAGGTGTGCAGCGCGTAACGCTGTTCGCTGAGCTCTTGCCAAAAAACAAAACTGTCCAGTAGCCACCAGCCCAAACCAAGAGCCGCTAAAATAAGCAGGCCGCGCTGTTTTTTGTTCATGGGAAAGAGTATAATATATTTAATGAGAATTGGTATCGGTTACGATGTGCATCAACTGACCGCTGGCCGCAAATTGATCATCGGCGGTGTGGATATTCCTTACGCCAGAGGTTTGGACGGACATTCGGACGCGGATGTGCTGCTACACGCGGTGATGGACGCGCTGCTGGGCGCGGCGGCGTTGGGCTCGATCGGCGAGCATTTTCCCGACAGCGACCCGGCTTATCAGGGCATCAATAGTCTGGAGCTGCTGGAAAACGTCAACGCGCTGCTCATCAGCCACGGTTACAAACTAGTCAATCTCGACAGCGTTATTATCTGTCAGGAGCCGAAACTCGCGCCGTATCTTCAGGACATGCAGACCAATATCGCCGTGGTTTTCGGTCTGTCAGCCGACCGCATCGGCGTCAAGGCCACCACCACCGAGCGGCTGGGCTTTGCGGGACGGGGCGAGGGCATTGCCGCGGAAGCGGTAGTCCTCATCGAGAAAATATAAGTGCTGCTGACTTCGCCGGAAAATCCCGAGATCAAAAATCTGCGTAAACTGCTGAACGACGCGGTTTACCGCCGCGAACAAAAAGCGCTGGTCTGCGAGGGTTTCAAGATTTTGCAGTTCGCCAAAAATGTGCGGACGCTTTACGCGCGCGAGGATATTGTCCTGCCGGAAAATCTGCAAAAACTCCGCCACCGCTACATCGCTAAAAATATTTTTAATGCTCTGTCCGAGACAGAAAATCCGCAGGGCTTGCTGGCTGTCTGCGCCAGACCCGCGCCGGCCAAATACAGCGAAAAAAAAAGATATATTTTTCTTGATCGGCTGCAGGATCCGGGCAATCTGGGCACGATCATCCGCACAGCCGCGGCTTTTGGTCTGGACGGCCTGATCTACAACAAAGGCTGCGTCGATGTTTTTGCGCCCAAAGTAGTGCGCGCTTCAATGGGCGCGGTTTTTACGCTAGATCTGCTGGCGGCGGAGATCACGGAATTAACAGGCAATATTATCGCGGCAGACCTGGACGGCGCGGCGCCGGAGAGCCTGACCATCGGCGGCGGTTTTGTTCTGGCGATCGGCAGCGAAGGGCAGGGTTTAGCCGCGGAGATTTTGCGCCGCGCCTCGCAAAAAGTTTCTCTGCCGATCTGTAAAAATAAAGCTGAGTCGCTCAACGCGGCCGTGGCGGCGGGAATACTGCTCTACTTGCTGCGCAAAATTAACCGCTAAAACTTTACAGGTCTTCCGGTATAGCCAGATAACGCGCCGCTTCCCGCGCGATCTCGCGGAAAACCGGTGCGGCGACGTAGCCGCCTTGATGCTGGCGGTTGCGCGGATTATCAATGACCACCAGTATCGTCAGCTGGGGTTTTAAGCCCGGCACCAATCCGCAAAAAGAGCTGATGTAGTCGTTGGCGTAATAACCGCCGCCGTGCGGCCGCGCCTTTTGCGAAGTGCCGGTCTTGCCGCCGATCGAGTAGCCGGGGATCCCGGCCAGCGTGCCCGTGCCTTTTTGCACGGCTTCCTGCAGCATCAGACGGATCGCGCGCGCGGTCTGCGGCGAGATGACCCTTTGTTTTTCAGGACGCAGTGTAAAATCCTTGAGCACATCGCCATTGTTGTCGTAGATTTTTTGCACAAGGCTCGGCTTGACGTACACGCCGTCGTTGGCAATAACATTGACCGCGGCAAGCATTTGCAGCGGGGTTACTGAAAAAGCCTGGCCAAAGCCGTAGACTGCCGCGCTGTGCGCGTCGACTTTGTCCAGCGGCGCTAGCAGACCGGCTTCCTCGCCGGGCAAAATTCCGGTGCGCTGATCGAGCCGGAAGCGGTGCATGATTTCGTGCATTTTATTTTTGCCGATGGCCAGAGCCAGTTTAGCCGAAGTAATATTGAGCGATTCGATCAGGATGTCCTTGAGGTAGCGCGGCCGGTCGGGGTCTTTGAGCGGATGCGATTCGCGGATCTGGCGGCTGGCGTGCTCGAAAACATTGCCGTTAATAAAAGTGGTGTTCGGCGTGGCCAGCCCCAGCTCCAGCGCGGCGGCGACGGTGATTATTTTGAAAACCGAGCCGGGTTCGTAGTTGAAGCCTGCGGCGTTGTTGCGCAGATTGTCAGCCGAATATTTAAAATATTGATTGGGGTCATAATCCGGCAGCGAGACCAGAGCCAGGATCTGGCCGCTGCGCGTGTCCATGATAAGCGCGCTGCCACTGTCCGCGCGGGTTTCCTGCAGCGCGGCGGCTAGATATTTGCGCGAAATGTACTGCAAAAACTCGTCAATGGTCAGCTGGATATTATCGCCGTCGCGCGGCTCGACCACAATGCGGTTGCTGAGGTACAGTTCCTGGCCGCGCACATCTTTTTCAAAAAGCAGTTTGCCCGGTATGCCCTGCAGGTATCTGTCCAGCGAATATTCCAGACCGGCCGCGCCTTGGTCGTCAAAATTGACGAAACCTAAAACATGGGCGGCCAGATTGCCGCGCAGGTAAACGCGCCGCTGATCGTCGGTAAAATGCACACCACGGATGTTCAGCGCTTTTAATTTATTTTCTTCCGCCGCGCTGATCCAGCGTTTGAGCGGAAAATGACGCTGCTTTTTGATTTTTTCGTAAACGGCGTCGGGTTTTAGATCCAGCGCGGCCGCTATTTGCGCGGCGGTGGCCTGCGGGTCTGGAATTTGCGTGCTGTCAAGATTGGCGGTTTTAGCGGCGACTGTGGCGGCCAGCAAAATGCCGTTGCGGTCGGTGATGCTGCCGCGTTTGGCCGGCTGTTTGTCCTCTTGCCGGAGTTGCTCCTGCGACATGGCCTGATAGTCTTGATGTTTCCAGACCTGCAGATAAAAAAGCCGGCCGACTACCAGCAAAAAAAGCAAAGCTAAAAATAAACTAACGCCGCGCAAACGCTCAAATTTGACCATAAATTACTCCGCCGTTTGAAGACTTGTCTTTTGGATAAAACGGATCTGCCGCGGACGGCTCAAGCCCAGCCGCGCGGCCTGCGCGTCGAGATATTCCAGTCCGGTGTGTCGCGCCAGCTCGATTTGCAGCCGCTCGTTTTCGTATTGCAGCAGCTGGACTTGATTTTCCAGCGCGGTCACCTGCTGCTGCAGTTTGAGCAGCGGTATTTGTTTGTGCAGCAGTGCCGCCGATAAACAAACGAAAACCGCGGCCAGCAAAACCAGCAGGCGGTTTAGATTTTGCTCGTTCATTTTTTTTCTCCGAGACGCAGCTTGGCGGAGCGGGCGCGCGGATTGTCTTGCCGCTCGGCCGCGCCCGGCCGCAACGGTTTTTTCGTCAAGATAGTGAAAGTATTTTTTTTCTGCAAGTCTTTGAAAACAGTTTTGACGATGCGGTCTTCCAGTGAATGAAAAGAAATGACCGCCAGGCGTCCGCCCGTTTTCAATAAATCCGCCGCGCTGGTCAGGGCGCCGGCTAGAATATCCAGCTCGCCGTTGACCGCTATGCGCAGGGCTTGAAAAACGCGCGCCAGCGCGGCGTTTTTGGCGGTGTAGCTGCCGAAAACGCCGCGCAGGATCAGGGCTTTTAACTGCGCGCTGGTCGTGATCCGTTTTTTTTGCCGCGCGGCCAGAATATTTTTGGCAATGCGCCGGGAATGTTTTTCCTCGCCGTAATTGTAAATGAGGTCTGCCAGCTCTTTTTCCGGATAATGATTGACGATCTCTTCCGCGGTCAGAGCCTGCCGCGTATCCATGCGCATATCCAGCGCGCAGTCCTGCCGCCAGCTGAAACCGCGCTCCGGCCGGTCTAGCTGAAAAGACGAAACACCCAGATCAAAAACGCAACCATCGACCGGCGTGGTGAGATCCGTGGCCAGACGGGAAAAATTGCCGGAGATCAGTTTAATATTGGGATTGGCCGCCAGAATATCCGCGGCGTAATTTGGCACGTTGGGATCCTGGTCAAAAGCGAGCACTTGCCGGACTTGCCGGGCGATGGCCGCCGCGTGTCCGCCGCCGCCGAAAGTGCAGTCCACGATAGTCTGTCCGGCCTGTAAATTTAAACCCGTCAGGATTTCCTGAAGCAAAACTGGCGTATGGCTCATTTTAGGTGGGCGAGTTTTTTCAGCCGCGGCAGTTGTTTTTCTATTTCTTGTTCGCCGGCCTGGATCAGTTTGCGGTAAAAATCTTTGCCGGTCTTGAGTTCGGGCTTGATGTATTCTGGCAGCGGCTCCAGCAGTAGCGGTTTGTATTTTTGGTAACGCGCGAAATTGCTCAATTCGTAAATATCGTAGCTGCGCGAGAAGATCTGAAAAACATTGCGCGGTTTTTCCGGCATGGCGCCGCGCGGTATGACATTTACGCCGAGGCAGGCGGTCGGGCGGTGCGCGGCCAGCGTGCTCAGCGGAAGATTATTGACCAGACAGCCGTCGACCAGATAACGGCCGCGGTATTCGCTCGGCGAAAAAACTCCGGGTATCGAGCAGCTGGCCGCTGTGGCAAAAGCAATTTCCTCGTCAGGCTGCTCAAACACATACTCCCGCGCGGTCAGCAGATCGCTGGCCGAGATGTGCAGCGGGATCCTGGTTTCGCCGAAAGTTTTGACCGGCAGAACAGCGGCTAAATATTTTTGCAGTTTGGCGGGATTGAGCATGCCCTGACCGGTCAGGCTCACGCTGGCGATCTTAAACCAATCGAGTTCCAGAACGATTTCCTCTATTTCCACCGCGGTCTTGCCGGCGGCATAGAGGGCGGCGGCTATCGCGCCGGCGCTGGTGCCGGAGATACAGTGGATCGGAATACCGTGTTTTTCCAGCCCTTTTAAAATGCCGACATTGGCCAGACCGCGCATACTGCCGCCGCCCAACGCGAGGCCGATTTTCGGCCGGAAATGCCAGAAACTTAAAGGAGCAAAATTCATTTTTAATTCACATCCTTAATAAACCAGATCGATTCCAGCAGGTTTTCCGTGGTGACTCTGGCCACGATGATATAGCCGTCTTTCTGCCAGATCAGACCGTCTTTTTCCAGATCGTATTTATTGCCCCAGAGTTTGGTCAATTCGCCTTTGCTGTCGCCGATCTTTAAGCCCTTGTAAATTTCACCGCGGTGCCTGGGGGAAAAAAAGGCGCGGTAAAAATGATTGTTATACAGATAAAAATAACTATCGCCGTAAACGAATGCCACGTCGTCGTCGTCCGGCCGTCCCTGACGCACCGGCAGTATCGCGTTAGGCGCGCCTTTTTGGCGCAGCAGATCGACATGCGTGGCGCCCAGCTCGGCGATCACGTCTATCTCGGCTAAAACGCCGCTCAAAATAAACGCTAAAAAAATTCCCAGTTTACGCAAGTTATCCGCCGCCTTTGCCGATATTATATCATGACGCCTTGATTGTTAGTTTGATTTTAATAATATATAATTTATATTAGCAGGGGAAAGGGGAAATTTCATTTTGTCCACTAAACGTCTTCCGGGACTATTGGTTTTGGGGCTGGTCTTGCAGCTCGCGGTGCTGTGGTCTGCTCTTAATGATCCGCCTTTGCTCATCAACAATACTTTTGTGCCGCCGAGCGAGGCTTTTATCGGTGAATGGGTTACGGTAAAAGCTTTCAGTGTCCACGGCAACGCCAGTCCGGTGTATATCCGTTTATCGAATGCTTACGCGTCTGATCTGCCGTTTAGCGACGACGGCATTGAGCAGGTAGAATTGCGCTCTGGCGTTATGCCTGATGGCAGCGGAGGAATGCCGGTGGGCACCGGCCGTTCTATCGATGGAGGCTCTGCGTATTGGATCCAATTTGCTAACTCTGCGACGACGACCGATTATGCTGTTCGCTACAAAATCTCGCCGACGGCTAAATATTCCTTGACTGGCGGCACGAAGGTTGTTGTCAATGCCAAAATCGATACCATTCAAGAAGGAAACAATGAGGCGGTGCAGGTAAGTGACGGAACTATTCATGATATTGAGATCAAAGCCAATGGCTTGGTCTACAAGCCGGGTAGTCTGAAAAACATGCTGCCGGGGACTTCCTCTGGCGTGCCGCCGGGCGTTATTGCTTCTATCATGCAGTTCACTCTGCGCGCCGAGTCTTCGGATGTCGGGGTTAAAAGCATTAATCTGGGCAGCGCCTCCAATTTTGCCACGAGTGAGCAGAACCGGGGAGACCATGTGCAGCGGATCGTTTTGCTGGCGGATGACGGCGACGGAGATTATTCTGGAATGGATAGAGAAACGATCGTTTGCGACACCGGTGTGCTTCCTTATAACGGTAACACGAAAGAAGACATCTATTTGCCGTTCAATCAGACGATCACTTTATCGGCTTACAACGTGTCTAACGGTGTGCCGAATACGCGGTATTCGGAAAGGATTTTTTATGTTTTATACGAGCTTGGCCCGGGTTTTCCCGCGGGTCAAACTTTAACCTGTCAATTACTCGGCGCCGGCGGTGTTTTGAGTAGCGGTGAAAATTCTTCTCTTGCGCAGCCTACTGGCAATAGTATTACGATTACCGGCAGACTGGCTGACGCCTGGCTGATCTCCTCGACCGCGCTGGTCAACGCGCCTACTACCGTGGTGGCCGGACAGCGCGGTATCAAGATGATCGATTTTTCCTATTCTGTGCCGGATACAGGGGCGACGATCAACAATGTAGCTATCGAAATAACCAACGGCGGCGGCACTTTCCGGCAGCGTTTTGATAATGGGATCAGACGCCTCCTGCTTTATAAATATCCGCCGGTCAACTCCGGCCAGCAGACGCCCACTCTGACCGGTGAGGGCGAAGTTATCGACACCACCAAAGCCGTTTTTCGCAATCAAACTTTGGTGCGCGGAGACAATCAATATTATGTGGTTTACGATGTCGGCGTGCAGGTCAGCATCAATATGTCCGCGCAAGCGCAGGTCACGGGCATCTCGGTTTCCTCCAATTCTAGAAATTCAAATGCCAATGCTTCATTTTGGAGCCCGGCCGCGCCGCCCGGACCGGCCTATGTCAGTATGTATCCTAACCGCGCTTTGATCGGACCCCTGCGTGTTACCGATGAACAGGATAATGATATTAGCTCTATCGGACCCGGACAGAGTTTTAAAGTGTATGTGCCTATTTATAATGAATATGAGCGGGTTGATTTGCCGCCTGGCGTGGTAGGGCGGTCTATGGAAGTTTTTTTCCAGCCTTCCGGCAACCAGGAGAGTACGCGTCCGGTTTTTTACAGCGGCAGCGATTTTAATTCGCCCTCGACGGAGCGCCAGGATATCAGTCATGAATTTACCTGGACCGTGGAAAGCCTTTTCGGTAACACTTTAAATGTAAATTTAATCTATAACATACCTCTGGTGGTTACTTTTAATGTCACCGCGTCCAATCTCAAGACCAGTGGACCGGTCTATGTTGACGCGCAGGTCATTTACAATGTTTATACTGAAAATAATGCCTACATGTATAACGATCCAGCTGCGCCGCCAGCCAGTTATCACGCTTATTACGATAATACTGGGTATTTTCGTTCGGCCGCTGCCGGGCTAGGCGGCGGCACCGTGCCGCTACCCAGCATAGCGGGTTATGTTACTTTACAGGCCAATGGTTCTGGCTCCTCACGCCCCGCTTCGCTGTGGCCGAAGTATATTTTGCCGGGCGGCGTCAATTTTGCCAATGCGGATGTCAGCGTTAACCCTTTTGTGAACGGCGACGAAATACCGCTGAATTCCAGCCTGACCATATCTTTAAACGCTGAAATGGAAGCGCATCTCAATTATGATTTTGAGATTTCTCAAAATGGCGTTCGATTAGACAAGTACACGGATTGGTTTTTGCTGCCAGAAGGTCCAGTCATTTTCCTGCCAGCCAGAAATTTTTCAGTGCTCAGCGCCGGAACTGCTGGTGTTTTGCGCATCGCGCCGGTCAATACAGTAAATATCAACGATGATAATATACCAGAAACTATTATCAGATACACACTGCTTTCCGGCGGGACTCTGGAGATCAAGGAAATTTTGCCGTATCCCTCGCCCTATGATCCCGACGCCGGTTCGCTCTATGTCGGCTTTAAAAACTCCAGCATGGACAGCGGCACAAT
>JAIRWS010000060.1 GCA_031268855.1 Candidatus Margulisiibacteriota bacterium
GTAAAAGCCAAACCTATTTCCAGCTACTTGAGATTTTTGGCCAGAGTTTTGAGCATGGCCAGCACGGCCTTTTGTGTTTTGACATCCAGTGTGCTAATGGCACGGGATATTTTATTTTCCAGAGTGCTCTGTCTGATCTGCGCTCTATTTTGCGGCACACTTTTTACCTCGCCAAACCACCAGCCAACCGCCACACCGTATTTCTGGCTAATGCGCATCAGGGTCAGCAAATGAGGCAGCCTCTTGCCTTTCAAAAACTTAAAATAATCACTGACATCCAGGCCCAGGCTAAAAGCAGACTCTTCAATAGTCTCCCCGCTCTTTTCCCGTAGCCAGGACAATTTCTCGCCAAAAATCTTTTTCAGAATTTCCGCAGTGATTTTCTGGGGCATGCCATCTATCCTTATTTATTATCTAGTTACTTGACAAAAGTTTATTCTCTGTTAAAATCATTGTCTAAGGAATATATACCCTATATAAAATATATAGGGTATATAAATAAAAACAGACTGGGGTATATATATGGCCACCAATAATTACACTGACAACTTTGAAGGGACACCATATTTTATTAAGAAAGGTGAACAACTTTCGGCGGCGGGTATGACCGCGGCGCTGAATACCAGAGAAAAGGTGGCGAATAAAGCGACCAGCCTATCCAGCGCGTCTACCGATATCGAGTATCCTTCGGCAAAAGCGGTCTATGACGCTCTGGCCGAAGCGGTGCGCGAACTGGAAACACAAGTCCATGCTGCAAACAACGCGCTCAGCGGCAAGCAGGACAGTCTGCCGATAGGCGCTATCTTGATGTATGACGGGGCGAGCTGGCAAGACAATGTTACATTGCCGGGTTGGTATTCCTGCAATAGAACAAATTATAATAATGGACTAACCCCTGATCTGGAAGATAAATTTATCAAAGGCAAAGGCGCTCTAGCGAATACCGGCGGTAGCAATGCTTTGACCGCCGCCATGCTGCCTTTACATAATCATGAATTGTCCGGCAATACAGGGCCGGCTGGGGAGCACAGTCATGATGCGCATACTGGCGGCTTAAAGATAGCCAGCGCAGAAAACATAAATTTTCTCGTCGAAGCCAGCGGCGTGTTTAGCCTAGGGAAATCCTCTGGCAGTTACAACAATGCCCACTGGAGTGGCTTACAAGCGTCTGCCCGCTGGGGAAATATAAATGCCACGCATAATTCCACGGGCGCACATACACACGCATTACCCAGCGCCACCGCTGACAATGACGGCGTCACCGGCACAAACGCTAGCTACAACAATATGCCGTTGTATTATTCGGTCATCTACATCATCAAAGTGACTGCGGCGGAGAAGTAGATAACAACTCGATGATTTGGATATGGGTTTTAGGAATTAACTGTTAGCTATGGCAAAAGCTCCGTCTTTGGACAGGGCGAATATGGTCTTTTTATTGACTTTTCCGGTGGAAAATAGGCCAGTAGATTTACAGAATTTTCTCCATGCCGTCAAAATGCCGTATCCTGAATATTTCGGCAAAAATATCGAGTACGAGCTTTTCCCGACCTGCGGTACCGCGGAATTCGCACTGTCTTTTCAGCTACTGCGGCAGATTATCCAGTAGCGTAATCAGCAGTGCCCTGAAGCGGAGCCGCTGATCATCAATTTTGAAATAAATCCAAATTATTGGCGGGAAGACCTGACCACCTTTGCCAGATATTTTGACCAGCGCTAAACCTCCCCCGCCGCTCTGACCAACCCCGCGAAGAGCGGATGCGGACGACCCGGGCGGGATTTAAACTCGGGGTGATACTGACAGGCAATGAAAAACGGATGCTCCGGCAGCTCCACCACCTCGACTAAATTTTCGTCAGGCGACAGGCCGGAAATTTTCAAACCATTTTGGGTAAAAAGCTCGCGGTATTTGTTGTTAAATTCATAACGGTGACGGTGGCGTTCGGAAATTTCTTTTTGGCCGTAACATTTTTCCAGCAGCGTGCCGGGTTTTATCTGACAGGGATAAGCGCCCAGGCGCATCGTGCCGCCTTTGGCGGTGATAGTTTTTTGATCCAGCATCAGGTCGATGACCGGCTCTTTGGTCTGTTCGTTAAATTCCGTGGAGTTGGCGTCCGGCAAGCCGCAGACATGCCGCGCGAATTCCGCCACGGCCATCTGCATCCCGAGACAAATGCCCAGAAAAGGCAATTTGTTTTCGCGCGCATACTGAATGACTTTTATTTTGCCCTCGATACCGCGGCTGCCAAAACCGCCCGGCACGACCAGACCGTCAATGCCGGCCAGCTGTTCCTGCCAGGCGGATTCGGATTCCAGCGCCTCGGTATTGACCCATTTGATCCTGGCTTTAAATCCTTGCTGCACCGCGGCGTGCTTGATCGACTCAGCAATAGAAATATAGGCGTCTTCCAGCGCGACATATTTGCCAGCCACGGCGATAGTCACAGTCCGGCCGCAGGCTTTCATTTTTTCCACATAGGCTTTCCAGTCCGTCAGATCGGGGTTTTGTTTTTTGCTCAAGCCCAGCAGCTCCAGCACCACGTCGGGCATTTTTTCCTGCTCCAGCAAAAGCGGCACCTCATATATCGAAACAACATTGTGCAGGCCGAACACCGCTTCCGGCCGCACGTCGCAAAACAGCGAAATTTTATTTTTTAATTCCCGCGAAAGTCTGGCCGCCGAACGGCAAATGATCACGTCAGGATGAATACCGATCGAGCGCAGCTCTTTGACCGAATGCTGCGTCGGCTTGGTCTTGTGCTCGCCGGAAGCCTCGATGAAAGGCACCAGCGTACAGTGAATATTGAGCGCGCTGCCGCGCGGCAGTTCGTTTTTAAACTGGCGGATCGCTTCGATGTAGGGCAGAGACTCGATATCACCGACCGTGCCGCCGACCTCGACGATCACCACATCGGAATTATTGTGCTGGGCGGCGCGCACCATGCGCTCTTTGATCTCATTGGTGATGTGCGGGATGACCTGCACTGTGGCGCCCAAATAGTCGCCGCGCCGCTCGCGGGCGATCACGTTGGAGTAAACCGAACCCGAGGTGACATTATTCCATTTGGACAGGGGCGTGTCGATAAAACGCTCATAATGTCCCAGATCGAGGTCGGTTTCCGCGCCGTCGTCGGTCACGAAAACCTCGCCGTGCTGATAGGGGGACATCGTGCCCGGATCGACATTGATGTAGGGATCCATTTTTTGCATCGTCACCGTGTAGCCGTGCGCCAGCAGCAGCCGCCCCAGCGAAGCCGCGGTGATGCCTTTGCCCAAACCCGACACCACGCCGCCGGTCACAAAAATAAACTTGCTCTTGAGCTTCAGCATTGGGGGATTATAACACTAAAAAAATAAACTCGAAATTAGGGGCATGTAAACTAGTATTTGCGGATCTTCCGCGTCACTTTGTCCAGCTGATTAAGCACATATTTTCTCAATAACTCCGGCTGCATCTGTTTAATTGGTTTTTTAACTGGCGCGGGTGAATTTTCCAGAAAAAACTTGTAAGGTTTAATTTGCAGCGCGGCAGAAATTCTTTCGATCATTTCCATGGAAGGAAACCGGATGCCCATTTCGATCGTGCCGATATAATTAACCGAAGTGTTGCAGAGCTCAGCCAGCTCCATTTGTGAAATGCCGGAGGCGCGGCGGATCCTGCGCAAATTAGAGATAAAAAGTTTTCGCAGACTCATTCCAAACTTATAGTCTAGATATATATCTCTTGACAATTTGCAAATAACAAGTATAATTTATTATTGACTAATGGTAAATATAACCATAAGTAAATAAAAACAGGGGGAATTTACATGACAAAAATATTACACACCAAAGTAGAAATAGGCAGCCCGCTGCTGGCCTCGGACATCACCGACCTGACTTTTTTTCCGGTAGGCATGATCATGCTGATGGACGGCAGCTGGCAGGACGGGCGCGGCGGCTGGTACATCTGCGACGGGCAAAGCAGAACTATACCCGGGCTTGGCGCGGTAACCATGCCGGATCTGCGGGATAGATTTATCAGAGGCGGCGCGGCGGGCGGCAGCGTTGGTGGCGGGACCGCAATTCTGGACACAGTCAATCTGCCCAGCCACAATCATTCATTAAGCGGATTAACAGTGACCGGCGGCGGCGCACATTCACACGGCGTTGGCACCTTAGCAGCCGCCAGCGGCTCGGCTACCCATTCGCACGGCA
>JAIRWS010000061.1 GCA_031268855.1 Candidatus Margulisiibacteriota bacterium
CGCCGCGCTCTACTCCGCCGCGTCGATACATTCGATCAGCTCGCTGGCGTAGCCGTCCTGACCGTATTTTTCAAAAAACTCCACTTCTTCCTCGGCGGTCTCCGTGTCGCCCAGCGCCACGCAGCATTTGCCCAGGGTCAACCGCGCGTCGTATTGGTGTTTATCCAGCTCGATGGCCTGCCGCGCATACAGCATAGCGTGCCAGTAATCTTTTCTTTCGTAGCGCCATTCGGATAAAACCAGCCGCGCGTCGATGTATTTATCGTCCAATTCGGCGGCAGCCTGCATATAGCGCAGGGCCTGCTCCGGCTGATCCAGCATGTGGTAGGCCCAGCCCAGCCGAAAATTAAAAAGCGCGTTGTCCGGCTCGCGGCGCACGATCCTGCGCAAAACTTTGGCGCACTCCAGAAAACGATTGTTGTCGTAGGCTGAATTAGCTCTGGCCAGCAGCACATCGGTTTGATTGCTGGTAATTAAAGTAATGAGCAGATCATAAGCTATAAAACAGCCGACGCCGAGCAAAATGCCGGAGGCCAGAGAATGGTCAAACATGAGTTTCCTTTCTCGCCGTATTTTACTCTAAAAATTTAAATCTGCCACTATTTTGGCGGCGTGCTAAAATGCCGCTATGGAAATATTAACGCTGATTTTGGCTCTGGCAATTTTCATTCTGGCAGCGGCGCTGTTTTGGCTGAGGATCTTCGGGCCAAAAGAAAACGCGGTGGATTTTCTGACGCCGAAATTAACCGAGCTGGACAGATCGATCCGCGACGAATTTAGCCGCAGCCGTCAAGAAATGAATACGGCCGCCAAAGACACGCGCGAAGAGCTGGCCAAATCCCTGCAATTATTTGCGGATAGTTTTGAGAAGATCCGCGCGGCTGTGGAAAACAAATTGCGGGAGATCCAGACCGACAACAATAACCAGCTGGAAAAGATGCGCGCCACAGTTGATGAAAAACTGCACAAAACGCTGGAAACCAGACTGGGCGAGTCTTTCAAGCTGGTGAGCGAGCGGCTGGAGCTGGTGCAAAAAGGTTTGGGCGAGATGCAGAATTTGGCCGCGGGGGTCGGTGATTTGAAAAAAGTTTTGACCAATGTCAAAACCAAAGGCGTGCTGGGCGAATATCAACTGGGCGCTATTTTGGAACAGATACTTTCGCCGAGCCAGTATGCGCAAAATGTAAAAACCAAGCAGGGCAGCCGTGATATAGTGGAGTTTGCGGTGAAGATACCCAGCAAAGCGGATTCCGCAAAGATCGTCTGGCTGCCGATCGACGCCAAATTTCCTACCGAAGATTATGACCGCCTGCTCTCCGCTTATGACAGCGGCGACACGGGAGAGATCGAGCTGCACAAAAAAGAGCTGGAGAAAAAGATCAAAACTTTTGCCAGAGACATTGCCGAAAAATATATCGATCCGCCGCAGACTACGGATTTTGCGCTGCTGTTCCTGCCTTTTGAGGGGCTGTACGCCGAGGTGCTGCGTATCCCAAATTTGTTTGAGAGTTTGCAGCGTGATTACAAGATCGTGATTACCGGCCCGACCACCATCTCGGCGTTCCTCAACAGTCTGCAGATCGGTTTTCGCAGTTTGGCTGTGGAAAAAAGGACAAGTGAGATTTGGGATCTGCTCGGCGCGGTGCGCACGGAATTCGGCAAATTCGGCGATGTGCTGCAAAAGACTAAAGCCAAACTGGACGCGGCCAGCAGCGAGATCGAAAAAGCCGGCGCGCGTTCCCGGGCGATAGAGCGCAAACTGCGCGATGTGCAGGAACTGCCGGAGACCGCGGCGCAAAAACTGCTCGGTGATTTGAATGCGGTAGAAGAAGTCTCGGACAGCGCCGCCGCAGACTAGGCCAATTCCGCCAGCGCGCAGATGAGCGCGTTATCCGCCGCCAATTGTCCGGTCTTGATCTGATAATCGGCGTTTTGCAGCGCGCCGTAAGTGGTTTTTAATTTTTGGTAGTCGTGTTTATGCAGCGGCGGCAGAATATTTTTTTCTAAATTCCAGGTGTTCATTTTTAAAAGGCTGGCTATTTCGGCGGCGCTCAGACGCTGCGCTTGCAATTCTTTGATCTGCAGCAGGACGCGGAGCTGTCCGGTGATATAGCCGAGCAGTTTTTGCGGCGCTTCGCCGTCCTTGAGCAGCGCGACGGTCAGCCGCAGGGTTTCCGGCAGGTCTTTGCGGCGCAGAGCTTCGCCCAGAGCATAAGCCTGCAGCCCGCCCGCGCTGGCCAGCGCTTTGACGTCGTCGATATTCAGTTTGTTTTTGCCGGACGCGTAGAGCAATAATTTATCGGCTTCGCTGGCCAGCGCGCCAAGCGACAGACCGGCGGTTGCCACCAAAAACTCCGCGGCGCTCCGATCCAGCGCGCAGTTTTTTTCACGCAGATAATTGCTGATCCAGTCCGCCGCTTTGTCCTGCTCCCACGGCTTGAACGGCTCAAAAATTTTAGTCTCGCCGTTTTTTTGAAAAAACTTAAAAAATTTCCGCCGCTGATCGACCGGGCCGTTGACGACAAAAACCGCCCGCACGCCATCCGGCAGATTTTCCAGCGCGGCAAAAAGGCGCGTTTCGGCGCGTTCGTCCGAATTGCTCCTGGCGGTTTCCGTGACTTCTGTTTCCGCGTCATTTGTTTCAGTATTCTTTTTTTTCGGGCTGCCTTTTAAGAAAAACGGATCGTAGACCAGCACCAGACGCGCCGGTGAAAAAATCGGCAGTGTTTGCAGTGAGTTGATGATCCGGTTGAGGTCTTTTTCTTCCGGCGGGATGCTATCCAGCGCAAAGGCCGCCAGAGCCGGATCAACATATTTTTTCTTGAGCGCGCGGACGGCTTGCTCGACCAAAAACTGCTCTTCGCCGCCGACCAGATAAAGATTAGTGTCCGCCATAAAAGCCGCGCTCCTGTCCGATCGTGGTGGATTCTTCATGGCCGGGATAGACAATAATGCTGTCGTCCAGGGCCAGCAGTTTTTGCAGGGATTTTTGCATATCCGCCGCGCTGCCGCCCGGAAAATCCGTGCGCCCCAGATAACCGCCCGCGAACATGGTGTCGCCGCTGAATAAATGGTTTTCCAGTAGCAAACAGCTTGAGCCCGGCGTGTGCCCCGGCGTAGCGATGACCTGTATCGGCAGAGCGATGTCCAGTTTGTCCGTGTACCACTGATCGACGGCTAGATCCCCGATATGATAATAATCTTTTTCTTTCTCGATCAGCCATTGGTCGGCAGCCGGCGTCAGCAGCGGAAGGTTATACTCTTGTTTGACGGCGTTGTCGGCCATGATGTGGTCCCAGTGGCCGTGCGTGTTGATGACCGCGATGGGCCGCAGCTGGAGCTCTTTTATTTTCGCGCTGATCCTGGCGGCGGCGGCTCCCGGGTCGATGATCAGCGTCTGTCCGCCGGAGGTGACCAGATAGCAGTTGGTGTGGATCGGGCCGACGACGACTCTCTCTACGGTTATCATTGCAGGCTCACCCCGAAAGTGTATTGTTTGTAATATTCCGAGCGGTTGACCGAGATTTTCCAGTGGCACAATTTAAACTCCAGGCCGTAAGACTGATCGCGGACTCTGTGCTCCGTGACCGAATAATCACACGTGTAATTTAATTTTAAATTATCCAGCGCCTGCCAGCCCATGCCAAAGTGATCTTCCTCGGAAGTGCCGGCGTACATGGTTTCTGAATTGAACGGCGAGATGCCGAATTCATCAGGCGTATATTTATGGTTGATGTTAAAATTAAAGTTGCGCCAGTTTTTTTTGTAGTTGATATTGTAGATCAGGCGTTTCCAAAAACCGGTCAGGTTTTTTTGTTCTTGATAGGCCGAATTGCTGTAAATGACGCCCGGCGTCAGCTCGCCAAAAGCGCCCAGTCCGAATTTACGCTCGACCCGGCTTTCCCAGTTGGTCTGCAGATATTCACGTGTTCCGGGCTGGAATTTTAGCTCTTCAAGATCGGCGCTGTTTTGTGCCAGCTCAACACTCTCTTCATAGATCTGCGCCATGAAACTGCTGAAAGAAATATCCAAACCCAGCGGCATTCTGTAGGTCGGCGTGGTCAGATTGAGTTTGGGTAGATAGCTGACCCACTGGTAACCGACCATTTCGCGGTTGGCCAAGATCAGGGTCAATTCAGGGTAAGTGTTTTTGCTGGGCGGCAGGATACCGTTGAAAAATTCATCAATGATCTGGCCGCGGTCTTTTTGCGGCACACCGAGCAGCAGGCTGTGCTGAAAACCGTAAGAAGTCCGGCCGCCCAGTCCGGTTACATAATGCAGGCGCAGCTGGCCGCTGTTGGCCTGATTTATTTTGTAATTATTGGTGAAACCGACGCGCGCGCCGAGATTGGCCAAATAATGCAGGTCAATAGTACCGGTCAATTTTTCGTTGTGGTAATAGCTCAGACCGGCCTTGGCGTAAGCGCCTTCTACCGGATTGTAGCCGAGCTGCGGTATGGCGCTGTACATACTGTCCAGATTACCGCTCAGGTCAGACACGTTATTGGGCACGTACATGACCGGCAGGAAGAAAAAATAAATTACGGCATGATCATTGACCACATTGCCCCACTCGGGATAAATACTCAAACGCTGTGAAGTAATGTGATTGCAGGGATCGGGCAGGTCGCAGATGGTTTGGTAAGCATTCTCGACCACGATGGAATCTTCGCGGATAGTAACATTTTGGCCGCGGACTCTATTTTTGCGGATAGTCATAGTGATGTCTTCGCCGTAAGCCTCGTTTTTTTGATAATCGTATTGCAGTGAACTGCCGGAGACCTGCTGCTGCTGGCGGTTAAAGACAAAGCCTTCGCGCAGGGACAAGCGTTTTTGTTCGAGATTGACCGTCGCGGTATTGGCTTGCAGCTGAGTGCTACCGTTGATGATGATCACATTGCCGCTGGCGTGGACAAATTGATTTTCACCGGCGTAATTTACGTTATCGGCTTCAATAGAAATTTCCGCCGCGGCGGCGAGGCCGCAGAATAACAAGACAGTGCATAATTTAAATCTGTTCATCTAACGGCACGCTCATTTTTTCTTTGCGTTCAAATCTCGTAAAGGCTTTTAAGAAAACCAGCTCGGCCTTGCCGATCGGGCCGTTGCGATTTTTGGCGACGATGAGCTGCACCGTATTGTCTTCCGCGCCAAAACTGTTGTCATAATCCTGATAACTCAAGCGGTGGATCAGCAGGACGACATCGGCCACCTGCTCGATCTCGCCGGAGTCGCGCAGATCGGACATGCGGGGCGGACGCGCGCCGCGGTTGGTTTTGTTTTCGCTGGAGCCGCCGAAGCTAAAGCCGTGTTTTTCCACTTCGCGGTTGAGCTGTGCGATGACGATGACTGGAATATTCAATTCTTTGGCGAGATTTTTCAGCGCGCGCGCCCAGTTGGACACCTCCAGATAACGACTTTCCTGCCGCCCCGCCGTGCTGGTGATCAGCGTCAAGAAATCGACCACGATCAGCTGAATATCTTTTTCTATTTTCAGCCGGCGCGCTTTGGTCTGAATTTGCAGGATCGTATTCGGCGAGTCGTCGATATAGATCGGCGCGTTGCTTAAGTTGGCCAGAGACTGGGACAATTTGCGCTGGTTTTCGGCGGATAAATTTCCGGTTTTGATGCTGTGCGCGTTGAGTTGAGCGTCGGTGGTCAGCAGGCGTGTCGCTAGTTCTTCTTTGGACATTTCCAGCGAAAAAATACCGACCGGTACCTTGCGGCGCAGGGCGACATTGGCGGCGATATTCAAAGCCAGCGCGGTTTTGCCGACAGACGGCCGCGCCGCGATGACGATCATGTTGGCGTTTTGAAAACCGCCGGTGATCTGATCCAGCTCGTCGTATCCGGTCAACAGGCCGCCGGCTTCGGGATTGGCGCTTTTGCGCGTCAGATCATCATAGGCAATATCTAGCGGCACGCGCAAATGCTGAAAGCCCTGTTTAATATTGCGCTGCGCCAGTTCAAAAACCGTTTTTTGCGCGTGCTCGACGATCTCGTCAGGATCGCCGTCGGGCTGATAAGCGCCGGAAGCCATGCCGTGCCCGGCCTCAATGATGCTACGCATCACATAATTGCGCTCGACGATCTCCGCGTACTCGCTGGCGTGCGCTGGCGTGACCACTGTATTGGCCAGATCGGCCAGATAAGCGCGCCCGCCTTCCGGCAAAGCGCTCTTTTGTTTCAGCTCTTCCGTGACGGTGAGCATGTCGATATTTTTGTTCTGCGCGGCGAGGCTCTGAATGGCCTGATAAATATTTTGATGCGCCGGCAGATAAAAACTTTCCGGCTGCAGGCGGTCGATAACTTTGAGCACGGCCTCTTTATCGATGAGTAGCGCGCCCAGCAGGTTTTGTTCGGCTTCGAGATTTTGCGGCGGGACTTTTTCTTCTGACATAGGGTTAGTCATTATACGGAGAAACAGGGCTTTGGGCAATGTT
>JAIRWS010000062.1 GCA_031268855.1 Candidatus Margulisiibacteriota bacterium
TTAACGGCAGACTAGTTGCCTCGCTTAACGCGAGGCAAGATGGTACAGTTGACAGCTTCGGCGCCACGCTTCGCATGGCGCGCCAGTACAGACAAGCCAAACTGTCATTAAACGGAACGGCTGTCTGGCAACCTCACATTAGTTTACGGCAAACTGGTAAGCCGGGTTCTGTTTTTCAGACGATCATTTATCTAGGCTTGCCGTTGCCGGACAAGCTCAAGCAAGCAACCCGGGACTGTAACGAGGCGGGCGCTCTCGTCCTCTATTTGCTCTTGCTCCGCGCAGAGTTTACCTCTTTTCACTACAGCATTCTAAATAAAAGAACCTGTACATCGTCTCTGTGGCACTAGTCCTCGCCTTGCGGCCACAGTTGTTTTCCCCTGACGGAGAAAGACAACCGTCGCCAACGGCGGACACCCGTTAGGTGCTGCGCTGCCCGCGGGAGCCCGGACTTTCCTCGGCGGCTGATTAGCCGACGCGATCGTCTCGTCTGCCGCGGAGCAAGTATAGCAAATCTTTGTTGTTTTATCTGTGTTTTTTGTCGTACAGATACAGGCAAAAATATTCGGCAAAGCAGGCCGCCAGCGCGCCGAACGCCGCCAGGATCTCAGGAACGCCAAGACGTAGCAGCAAGCTCAAAAGCGCGATCAGCGTGAAGAGCGGCAAAAAAATCATTAAAAACAATAGGCGCCAGAAATAGGCTTTAGCGCAGGGCAGCTCGTCGGCTTTTCCGCGGCAAAGCTGGCAGCCGCCGCAGTTTTTCAGCATTGGCGCACAAACTGCCCGGCGGCCTGAAGCAAACGCGCCACTTCCGCGCCACTCGCCGCCTCGCAGTAAATGCGCAGCAGCGGTTCAGTCCCCGAGGCGCGGAATAATATCCAGCTCTCGTCAGTAAAATGAACTTTAATACCGTCAAATTTTTCTTTGTTTTTTACCGCTTTGGCCAAAAAATCCGGCGGCAAATCTTTTTCCAGAGTTTGCCTGGCTTTTTCTTTAAGCGCGTTATCCAGCTGCAAATCCAGCCGGTCATAACAATGCGCGCCGAAACGTTTTTCCAGATCCGCGTAAATTTGTTCCAGCGGTTTTTGTTCCTGCGCGGCCAGTTCGCAGAGGTACAGAGAATTGAGTATGCCGTCACGATCCGGAATATTGCCGGAAGCCGAATAGCCGCCGGATTCCTCGCCGCCGAGCAGCACGCCGCCTTTGAGTATCTCCTCGGCGATATATTTAAAGCCGATTTTCGTGACCACGACCTCACGCCGCAGCTCCGCGGCGAGTTTATCCAGCAGCCTGGTGCCGTTAAAAGCATGCACCAGTTTGCCCGGCTGTTGCAGATTTTCCGCGAAGTGATGGAACAAGATCGAAAAAACTTTTTGCGAATTGATAAATTGACCATCGCTGCCGCAGGCGCCGTTGCGGTCGGCGTCGCCGTCCAGGATCAGGCCGACGGCAAAATCCGCGCCAGATTTTTTAATGATTTCCATAAAGTCCGGCACATTAGCGGCCAGCGGCTCAGGATTGAAACCGCCAAACTGCGGGTCGCGCTGAGCGTTGATCTCCAGACTGTCTATGCCGTGCCGCGCCAGCAGGCCGGAGATGTAGCCGCTGCCCGAGCCGAAGAGGGGATCGATAAAGATCCGCAGGCCGCTCTTTTGGATTTTGGCAAAATCGACGCGCGCTTCTATGTATTTAAAAAACTCCTCTCGGGGATCATACAGCTCAAATTTACCGCCGGACTTTTTTACGGGGTTTTTGTCCAAAAAAGTCATGATGCCGTCGGTCGTCTCGGGGAAAGACGAACAGCCCTGCGGCTCTTTGACCTTGAAGCCATTGTACCGCGGCGGATTGTGCGACGCCGTGATCATCACGCCGCCAGCCAAACTTTGTTCGCGCACGACAAAAGACACTACCTGCGTGGGGCAAGCTCGCGCCGCCAAAATCGCGCGGCAGCCATTGGCCGCCAGAACTTCCGCGGTTCGGCGCGCGAAAATTTCCGAATTGGCGCGGTAGTCATAGCCGATAAAAAAACCTTTGTCCGCCGCGCCGCTGTTTTGATAATAATCACTGTAAGCCTGCGCCAGCCGCTCGACATTGGCCAGCGTAAAATCGCCGTCCATGGTGTCGCGCCAGCCGTCCGTGCCAAATTTTACCGTCATCGCCGCTCCCGTATTTTGATTATCTCCGGCAGTAAAACAAAATCAACCTGTTCATTATATTGGGTCAGCAGTTTTTTTAAAACCCTCTTGGTCGCCGGCCGCGTGCTGTGGCAGATCGCAATGACGCTACCGCGGCGGCGGGCGATACCGGCCGCTTCGGCAAAACGCCGCGTGATATACTCCTCGGTCTGCACGCCGTCAAGGAAAATGTCGTTGCGCGCGGACGGGATGCCGTGTTTACGCGCGGCTGCCTGCGCGCGCGAATTGACCGTCGTATTGCTGTCCAGAAAATAGAGGTCTCCCCCGCGCTCGCTAAAAACACTCATAAAATTCTCCATCATTGCCGCGTCCGCGGAGAGGATCGAACCCTGATGATTGTTGAGGCCGGAAGCCTGCGGCACAGAGGCAAAAGCCCGCTCCAGCATCCAGCGGATATTTGCCGCCGAATAACCGCTCTCCACGCGCACCGGATAGGCCTCTCTATTGCCTAGCGGTGTCCACGGCAAATGCACCAGCACGGCATGGCGTCCCGCCGCGGCTATCGCCGCGGCGGAAGCGGAAGAATAAGGCTGCGCGGGTATCACGGCAAAAGTCAGGGGCTGCTCCAGAGCGGCCAGAGTTTTCGCTTCGGCCAGCGCATAACCGACATCATCGATCACCACAGCCATTTTGGGTTTGGCCTGCGCCGTGGCCAAGCCTAAAACAAAAATTAAAAGTAAAACCCTGCCGGTCTGCAGGCGGCGTTTGGTCATTATTTTAGGCTGCGCAAATATTTAAGCGCGTACTGTAATTGTTCGTCCTTATCCTCGCTGTATTTATAGTCCGGGTCTTTCAGCGCGGCTTCGATCGAGGCCGTCGGGATCTCCACAACATAGTTTGGCGAGATGCCGACTTTGTTAATATCCTTGCCGTCAGGCGTCAGATATTTGGCCACCGTAACCAGGATCGCCGAACCGTCGGAGAGCGGGCGGATATTTTGCACAGAAGCTTTGCCAAAAGACTGCGTGCCGATCAACGTGCCGCGTTTATTGTCCGCCACCGCGCCAGCCAAAATCTCCGAAGCCGAAGCCGAGCCGCCATTAAGTAAAATGACCAGCGGTTTATCCGGCCACTGATAATCCACACTGACCGTTTGAAAAGTTTCTTTGTTGCCGTAACGGTCTACCGTATGCACAACCTCGCCGCCCGGCAGGAAAACCGAAGAAATGGCGATCGCCTCGTCAAGCAGGCCGCCGCCGTTGTTGCGCAGATCCAAAATCAGGCTTTGCAGACCCTGCTTATCCAGCTCTTCCAGCGCGTCCACCACCTCGCCGTAAGTCTGCTTGCTCTCAAATGTATTCAGCATGATGTAGCCGATCTTTTTCTCCGCGTCGAGCATTTTCTTGCGGCTGACCGATTTGATCTTGATATTGTCGCGCACCAAAGTATATGGTTTGGGCTTTTCATTTACGCTGCGCAGGATCAGCAGCTTGACTTTCGTGCCTTTGGCGCCGCGGATCAAAGAGACAGCCTGATCCAGCGACATATCTTCAGTGGATTTGTCGTTGATCTCCAAGATTTTATCGCCGGATTTCAAGCCGGCTTTGTCCGCTGGCGTGTCCTCGATCGGCGCGATCACCGTCAGAGCTTCGTCTTTCATACCCAGCTGTATACCCACGCCGGCAAAATTGCCGTTGAGATGTGTCTGCATTTCCTCATAGCCTTCCGGATCGATAAAACGGGTATAGGGATCTCCCAGCGCGCGCAGCATGCCGCGGATCGAACCGTAAATCAGCTTGTCGTCTTTGACTTCCGTCTCAATATACTGCGTGCGGACAATACCCAGCACTTGATACAGCAGCCCCCAGGTAACTTCTGAACGCGCCGCGGTCAAAATCTGAATACTGCAGCCCAGCACAAACGCGGCCACTCCAAAAACTACAGCGGTCGACAACTTCACTTTTTTTGGTTTAGACACAGGCGCCATTCTAACACACTATTGCGGCGGCAGGTACGGCAGGGGATCGGTGGTTTCGCCGTCGATCCTGATTTCAAAATGCAGATGCGGGCCGGTCGCCACGCCGGAACTACCGGCCAGACCGATCACCTGGCCTTTGTTCACTTTGTCGCCTTCCTTTACATTTTGCTTGGAAAGATGTCCGTACAGCGTGGCAAACCCTTTGCCGTGATCGACTACTATCGCGCGCCCGTAGCCGCCGTGCCAGGCCGACAGGATCACCACACCGGAGTCCGCCGCTTTGATCGGCGTGCCGGACGCCGCCGCAATGTCGATGCCGCTGTGCGTCCGCCAGACCTTGAAAACCGGATGAAAACGCCGGCCATACTGCGAGGTCAGCACGCCTTTGAGCGGCCAAATGTATTTACCGGTGCCGCGCGCCTCGGAAGCGCCGCTACGCAGCATTTTTTTGATCAGGTTTTCGATCTCTTTGGAGTTTTTCAGCAACGTGTCTTCCCGTTTTTCATAAGCCAGCCGCTGGACGCGCAGCGCGGCGCCGATCTGCTCCTGTTTTTTGGCGCGCTGTTCATAAAGCGTTTTTTGCTGCTCGATGCTTTTTTTGGTGGACTCGATCAGCTTTTTTTGATATTCCAGATTTTCTTTTTTGCCGGAAATATCGCGTTTCAGCGCGCGCAGCTCGAGAATATTTTTGCGATCTTGTTCCAAAATCTTGTAGTAATGGTGCGCATTGTCGGCCAGCGCTGAAAAAGACCTGTCGCTCAAAAGCAGCGTCAGCCAGCCCAGATCCTGTATTTTGTACATTTCGCGGACTCTGGCCCTAGCCGCGGCCGAACGTCCGGCATATTCGGTATTGCGCGCTTCTAGCTCCAGGCTGGCCTGCTGTAATTCCGCGGTGTGCTCCTGCAGGCGTTTTTGATTATAATCCAGCGTGTTTTTAACCCGGGAGATACTGCGGTTGAGTAAAGACAGATCGCGCAGCGAGGCGTTCTCCTGTATTTTGGTCTGCCGGATCAGCTGCTGATTGCGCTGGATCTCCGCCTGCAACCGTTCTAATTCTTTCTGTTTTTCAGCGATGCTTTCTGCCGCGCCGCAAGCTAAAACCAAGATCAGGCCCAGAAAAAATTTTCGGAAAACCAAAGCTAACCCCGCTATCTTTTCTCAAAACTCGTCACTTCGGCGGCTATGCCGCCTTGTGGCTCTCGCTTAACTTCGGCCGTTTTACGGCCTTGTTAAGCTCAAGTGATAATTTGCGCGCTTTTCTATGGCGCGCAAATTAATACTTGGCGCATCGGCGCCAAGTGCCGAAGGCCGGACTAACTTCGCCCGCTTCCGCGGGCTTGTTGCTCTCACCCGTAACGCAATCAACCACAATGTCGCAAACTTGTCACTTCGGACGCTTCGCGTCCTTGTGGCTCTCACTTCACGTCGCCAGCTTTGCTGGCTTGTGAAGTTCGAGTGCCGAAGGCCGGACTAACTTCGCCCGCTTCCGCTGGCTTGTTGCTCTCGCTTAACTTCGCGGCGCCGCCGCTTGTTAAGCTCGAGTCGACGAGTCCGGCCGTAAACAACAAATTTCGCCATTTGTCCAAATCGGCGATAGGCTAACGACACATTGTCTGGTGCCGAAGGCCGGACTCGAACCGGCACGGGCGTTTGACTTCCCTCAGGATTTTAAGTCCTGTGTGTCTACCAATTCCACCACTTCGGCAACTGTAACAGCATTGCCCGATCCAAAAACCCACGCTGCAACAACTACCGCTGTTACAGTTGCGCGGCTAACGCCGCACGCTTACTACACTATTAATACAGTTCGTCAAAATATATTGGACAGGGGCGCAGGATAAATCCTGCGCCCCGGCCTCGTTTCGGCAAACATGCTTTATTCTTCCCGGTGTTTCTTCTGCCCCTTGCGCCGCAAGCCCTGCCGGTACTGCAAATTGCGCCGCACGTCCAGCTGCACTTCCTCGCTGGTCTTGAGAAAGTTGTGCATCAACTCATCGAACGACCCTGGCTCAAAACTTTTGCGCTTGCCGTCCTCGGAACGCGGAGCATGACGAAAAACCGGCGCCGCAGCCGCGCTGGCCTGCTTGATCGACAGGTCGTATTTGCCCTTGTTATTTTTGCCCAGAACCTTGACCGTCACCTCTTCGCCAAGTTTGATAAAACTTTCGATATTCGTGACGTAAGTGTTGGCGATCTCCGAAATATGCACCAAGCCCTCTTTGCCGTCCGGTAACTTTACGAACGCGCCAAAGCTGGTGATACCCGTAACTGAACCTTTGAGCAGCTCGCCCGCGGAGTATTCCTGCGGCTGCGGATTTTCCGTTTTATCTTCCTCTGCCATTGCGCTAAACTCAATCCTCCTCAACTATCTTATACGCTGTTTCGCCCGGCCGCGCCAGCCCCAGTTTGTCGCGCGCGTTTAATTCGATAAAAGCGTCGCTGCGCGCTTCGGTCAGCCGGATCTGCAAGTCTTGATTTTGCTTGAGCAGCTCGGCATAGCGCGACTCCAGCGCGGTGTAACGCCGCCAGACCATCTGGCCGCGCAGATAACTCCGCGCCAGCTCAAAACCAAAATACAAAACGCACGCCGCGGCCAACAACACAAACCAATGCTTGCCCGCCGCCGTGCTCATCATTATGGATTATAACAGGGACATTTAGAGAACGCTACCGTATTTTAACCCCAAATAGCCACATTCGTTTTGTTCTGGCTGGCAGACGCGGCGCCGGCCGCCGAAAGAGCTTTTTTGCTGCCCAGCGGTAAAAGCAAACAGCCTAAGACCGCCAGCGCTTGAAAATTTTTAATAATGGAAGTTCTTCTCGCTTTGTCTATTTTTTTGATCATAAAATTTCCTCCCCTTAATATATCTTTATTATAACATGTCCGGTCAAGACAGACTAATTCCAAACAGCGCCGATAACACCGTCAGGAGCCTCAATAGGCTCCTCATATGTAATAGTAATGCCTCCACTATTTACTATTCCACTAGGGACAACAAGCTTAGCAC
>JAIRWS010000063.1 GCA_031268855.1 Candidatus Margulisiibacteriota bacterium
CAAAACCACCGCGCATTTCACCATGTTTCGCTAAAGCGAAACACCCCTCTGTCACTTCGTGACATCTCCCCTCGGCCGAGGGGAGAAAATTCGGGTTTTCAAAACTGCCTGTTTTCTCCCCTTATTCAAGGGGAGATGTCTAAAATTTGCTTGCTTCAAGCAAATTTTAGACAGTGGGGTGTCTGCGCCAGCAGACATAACAACGCTGAACGCTGATCGAACGCCAAAATATCCGCTCTGCAAAATATTTCCGGCGCAACAATCCCTCTACTCATTCACAAGCAATTCATTCGTATTAAAATCCACGCGTAACCTTCCCATATCGGCAGACGCTATGCCGTGCTGTCTGGACAGTTCCCGCCAGAAACTATCCTCCAAATACTCCGCGTCCGCAGACGCAAAGATCGCTTCGCGGAAAAATTTATCTCTGGCCTGAAGCGGAGCGTATGCCGGCACGGCATTAGGCCGCAGGGCCTGACGGGCGCAGAGAACTTTATTGTGCGCAACTTCAAAATTGCGTATATCGTCGCGGGTCAGCATGGCAAGAGTTCTCATATCTATGTCCCTGCCGCGCGGTTGGCTTTAGTGTCTTTGGTATTGCCCGCTGGATTTGGCTCATATCTGCTCGTCTCCGCGCAGCCGCTGTAGCAGCTGCTGACGCAGCCGTCATAGCAATTATTCCGGCAATTGGTGCTGCAACTTATATCACAGGCCGCGGTACAGGTCTGCGAACAGCCCACAGCACAACTGATGCCGCAGCCCATAGCGCAAGCCCCACCGCATTGACCGGCACAACCGTCGCCGCAGGTGGATGAGCAAATCCCGCTACATTTATCTCTACAGTTATTGTCGCAGCCAGAGGCGCAGGCCGCGCCACAGCCAGAGGCACAAGCTGTTCCACAGGCGGATTCGCAGGCTTCACCGCATTGACCGGCGCAGCCGTCCCCGCAAGTGGACGCGCACCTGGCACCGCAAGCCGTAGCACAGGCTGATCCACAGGACGCTTTACAAGTATCACCGCAAACTTTTAGGCAACCATCTGTACATGCCGCCGCGCAAATGCCGCCACAACCAGAGGAACAAGCATCAAAACAAACGCCTGTGCAATTTCCGGAACAACCAGTATTACAATTTGTGCCACATGCATCTCCACGACAACCACTATAACACCGCGAAGTACACGCATTACCGCCACAACCACCCGAGCAGCCGGAACAGCCGTCGCATCGATTACCACAACTTTGATAGCACGAGTTTCTGCAAGTATTATCTGAACAGGAATTAGCGCAGGTTCTATTTTCGCAGATTGCGCCGCAGGCATTTATACAGCCAGCGCCGCAGGTTGATGCGCATAACGATCCGCAACCAGCTGTACAAGCCGCGCCGCAATCATCCTCGCAGACACCGCCACAAACATTTTTACAGCCATCACCGCAAGTGGACGCGCAGGCCGCGCCGCAGGCGTCCGCACACGCTGTGCCACAGGCAGAATGACAAGCTATGCCGCAAGAATTTTTACATCCATTATCACAGGATGACGCGCAGGCCGCGCCGCAAACATCTTTGCAGCCGTCTCCGCAGGTCGACGCACAGGCTACACCGCAATTGCTGGCACAGCTGGCCGCGCCACAGCCAACAGTACAGTCTGCCACGCAATCATTGCCGCACCCTCTCCCGCAGGCCGATGTGCAGCCGCCGGAGCATCGCGCGTTATTCAGGCTGTCGTCCACCACCTGCCGCACTTCTTCCAAATGCCGCGCTTTGAGCTTGGTAACCAGAGCCGTTATCTCTTCGTTCCACGGAAAAGTGTCACTGCCATTATAATTGACCAAACCTTTGGTCGCTTTGCGCAGATCCGTGAGCTGGCTGGCTTTCATCGGAGACCGGCCAGCCGTAACCAGCGGTAGGTTTACCGTGGACAGCACGCGGTGTGTCCGTTCTTTTTTCAGATTTTCCGCTGTTTGATTGTAATCCGCCGCATAGGCTTCTTTGCCGGATAAATACCTTTGTTTTTTCTTTTCAGCCGTGTCGGCCAACCCCACATTGGTTGTCGGTGTTCCGCCTGCCGCCGTCTCCCCATCTGGTAAGTTATATTTATAACGCGCCATAAACATACCCCCTCGCTATTTTGCTAAATAATAACATGCAAGTATAGACAAGTCAACATAATATATTTATGTTCTTTTATACAGAAAATTAATGTGTATAAATAAACATGTTATAATTATGTACTTATATAGTATAGAAATTGCCTGTTAACCATTACAATTAATAAACAGGATGGTTCAGATGGTTGAGAGCAAGGATATCCGCAAAGTTATCGGCGACAAACTCAAAACTGTCCGTCACAAACTCAACTATTCCCTGCAGCAAATGGCTACCGAATGCGGGCTGGATTACTCGCATTACTGCTTGATCGAAAAAGGCAAGCGTTACGTTCGGCTGGATGTGCTGCAGAGGATTTCCGACAATTTAAGCGTGTCTTTGGATTTCTGGTTTAGAAATGACGATATACCTCTGGTGCCTCATTCCACTAAAAAAGTTTACGAAGCCATAAGCTCGCTGGGCAAAGACAAATTGGAATTTTTATTCGACTTGCTGACAGCCTATCAAAAAGTCAAGTACTAACTCTCCCCGGACAGCTGACCACAAGCTGCCTTGACCGCCTGGCCTCTTTTGTAGCGTATGGTTGTCTCAAAACCGCGGTCGGTGGCCAGCCACCAAAATTCTTTCAGCGTTTTTTTCGCGCTGGGCTGGAATTCCGCGCGCGCGTGGGAATTGTATTCGATGAGGTTAATGTGCGCGTTTAGGCCGCTCAATAATTTTAACAGGCTTTTGGCCTGCTCGCGCGCGTCATTAACGCCGTGCAGCATGATGTACTCGAAAGTCAAACGCCGGCCGGTTTTCTTTTGATAAGTCTTTAATGCCCGCATTAAATCCGGTAGCGGATATTTTTTATTGATCGGCATTAGTTTAGCGCGCAGAGAGTCTGTCGCCGCGTGCAGAGAGACCGCCAGCCGGATCTGCAGCCCCTCGTCCGCCAATCTAACAATGCCCGGAATAATGCCGCAGGTCGAGATAGTGATATGCCGCGCGCCAATATTTTTGCCGGCTTTGTCATTGAGGATGCGGATAGATTTTAAAACATGGTCATAATTATCCAGCGGTTCGCCCATGCCCATATAAACGAGGTTTTGAATTTTCACCTTTTCGATTTTCTCAACTTGAATAACTTGATCGACTATTTCTCCCGCGGAGAGATCGCGCCTAAATTTCAGGCGGCCGGTCGCGCAAAAAACACAGGCCATTTTGCAGCCGACCTGCGTGGAAAGACAGAGCGTCTGCCGACCGGCGTCATTTAAAAGGACTGTCTCGATCTTGCAATTGTCCGGCAGAGCAAAAAGATATTTTCGCGTGCCGTCCGGATCGTCTGATCTTTTCAGTAGTTTCAGATCGGCAATCCCGTAGCCGTTATTTTTTAATTCCGTCCGCCAAACTTTTGGTAAATTGGAGATCTGGTCGAGATCTTCCGCCGCTTTATTTTGCAGCCAGTCAAATAAGATCGCGCCGTAAAACGGCCGGACAGCGATCTTTTTTAACTCCGCGAGATCAAGGTCTTTCAGATTTTTAAGCACGCTCGATCACATCTTTTAATTTGTTATTCAATTCTTCCGCGTCCGCAAAATCGCGCGGGTCCAGCGGCGGATTTAAGATTACTTCCCCCCGGGCTTTGGCTCGCCAGTCCGGCAGGCGGCGGTGGCGCGGGTAGATCTCATAAGCGCCTTTGATCTTCACCGGCACAATTTTTTTGCCCAGTTTATGCGCCAGCAAAGCCGCGCCGATCTTAAATTCACCGGGCTGGCCGTCAAAGGTGCGCGTGCCTTCCGGAAAGACGATCAGCGAGCAGCCTTGCCGCAAAATATCCGCGCCGGCCTTGAGCGAGGCCAGCGCCTGACTCTGCTGCCGGTCGACATAAATCAGCGGCAGGCGGCCGCCCAGCAGCCAGGCCAAAAAAGATAATTCCTTTTTGGCCAGTATGTAAGTTTTCCGCCGCGCCGCGGCGGGCATGGTTATCCAGAGCCAGATAATATCCAGATAGGATTGATGGTTGGGCGCAAAAATGCAATTTTCCGTCGCATACAGCTCAGGGTTTTTGACCGTCAGTCCCCAGCGCCAGCGGGAAATAGCGCCGCACACCAGCGCGTAAAAAGACAGGAGCGGATTGCCGTTGGGTTTGACTTTGTAGCGCAAAGGGCCGGTCAGCTGGTCTTCCTGCGGCGCGCTCAACGCCGGACAAGCGGCCGCGTACTCTACGATTTCTTTTAGATTCTGCTTGGCCGCCAGCTCTTCTAGCTTTATGACCACGCCCAGCCGCTGCTCCAGGTAGGCTGCCAGATCGAGCAGGCGCAAAGAATCAACTTTTAACTCCAGCAGAGTGGTGTCCTGGTAAAAAGTTTTCACCTCGCTGAATTTTTCCGCCAAAATTTTTAAAATCTCTTTTGGGCGCGGCTCGTCAGGCATGTACGGCTGGCGGACAGCGTTTTGGCCGGCGGCGCGCTGATATTTGCCCTGCTCCAATTCTTTGATGACGTGGCGCACTACGATTTTTTTTGTGGAGTTGCGCGGCAGCGGTGTGAAAGACACGGCAAATGTGGAAAGCGTTTTGTAACTCGGCAGGCCTTTGTTCATTCTTTCTATCTCGGTTTTGATCTGTGCGTAGCTTTCTTTGTTTTTTTCGCGCGGCACGACAACGGCAAAAACACTTTCCGTGCCGTCGAAGCGGTAGCCAAAAACTGAAATTTCCTCGATCAGCGGCGAGTATTGATAGTAGGCTTCCAATTCTTCAGGATAAACATTTTCGCCGGAGTCTAAAACGATCATGTTCTTGAAACGGCCGGTGATGTGCAGTTCGCCGTGCCTGTCTTTGAACCCCAGATCGCCGGTATTGAACCAGCCGTCCCGGTCAAACGCTTCGGCGTTGGCCTGCGGATTGTTGTAGTAACCCGGCGTCACCGACACGCCGCGCATCCAAATTTCACCGACGCCGTCTTTATTGAGCTTGCGCAGCGTCACTTCATTGCCCTCGATCGGGCCGCCCACTGAGCCAAGTGTATTGTGCAGGAGATTGGACAGGCAAGCCGGGCCGGAAGTTTCGGTCAAGCCGTAACCCTCGATAATTTTGACACCCATATTGGAATAATATTTAAAATATTTCGGCTTGAGTGCCGCGCCGCCGCTGACCAGAAATTTTAGCTCCTGGCCGATCACTTGATGCACCGGCTCAAAAACTTTGGCCAGCGCTGTGTTTAGCAGCGGGATTTTGCGCCAGTACGGAGCGGTGTTCAAAATAGTCATGAATAAAAAATACTTCAGCGCGGACTGCGCCTTGACCCTGGCGGCAATGCCGTCAAAGAAAAGCTCCCAGAGCTGCGGCACGCCAAAAAACACATGGATCGGCGTCTCGGCCAGACTCTTGATAATGTCCGGCCCTTTGAGCGACGGCTGAAACATGACCATACAGCCAAAGATAACCGGCCCCACATAATTGGCCAGCAGACCGTAACTGTGATGCAGCGGCAGGATCGCCAAAATATTCTCACCGCCGTTCATCACGTGCAGGTCATCGCGCAAAAACTTGATCAAGCCCATCGCGGTAAAATAAAGATTGCCGTGCGTGAGCGGCACGATCTTCGGCTCGCTGGTCGTGCCGGAGGTAAACAGAAAACACGCCGTGTCCTGCATCGTCACTTCCGGCGCAGCCACTTCAGCAGCGCGGTCATCCCAGCCGGCGTGCAGATCTAAAACCTGCACATTCTGAAATTTAAGCGCGGCAAAATCCCGCGCCACAAAAAGCGCTTTGGCGGAAACACTATCGAGCATTTTTTGCCAGCTCTCCACACCGAGATTTTGGTCCAGATGCACAGCCACCGCGCCCAGACACATGATCGCCATGTGCGTCACACACCATTCCCAGCTGTTCACGCCCAAAATACCTACGCGGTCGCCGCGCTGAATGCCCAGCTTTTGCAAAGCCAGAGCGCGGTTTTTGGCCATCTGCCAAACCTGCCGAAAAGTATATTTTTTCTCAAAGAGAAACTTATTCTCATGCGCGGCAGTGACCGCGGCAAAAGCCTCGTAAAGGTTGCGCGGCTGTTCGTTTGTCATGCTCCCTTGCTCCTTATGTATTATTTCATTCCGTCAGCTGGCAGCAGACAATTCCCGGAAAAGCCGTCAAGTCCAGCTCTAGCAGTCCTTTGTCCTGTCGCAGATAACGCAGCGGAATATCCACAGTGCGCCCCGCCGGATAATAGCCAGTGATCTTGCTGACTCTGCGGTTGGTAATTTTTACCAGCCCCGGCAGACTTTCGTATTGAACTATTTTCTCGCCAAAAAGCTGCACCAGATCAGGATTGCCTGAGCGGTTTTGCTGCTCTTTATTGCGCTCCAAACCAAACCAATAAATAATGGTTTCTTTATTATTGTTCAAGCGCTGCTCGATGACCGTCACGTTGGTCTGCGGCCGCTTGCCTTTATAAACAAAACTAATGGCGCGTCCCTGCAGCTCGCCGTCTTTGGCCACGCGTCCGGCGATGCCATTCACGCCCTTGGCCTTGAGATCGATCTTTTCCTGAAAACGGTCATATTGAAAATCGCCGGCCATGATGTACTGCGGGTCAAGCCGTTTTTGCAAAGCCACGCTGCCCAGCAGAGCCAGAGCGTTGAGTTTGTACGGACGATTGCCAACATTGAAATAATCGCTGAGTATCGGCTTGTCTTGAACATTGGGGCCGTTATGGAAAAACAAAATATTTTTGCGCTTGGCCGCGCTGCGCAAATAATCCATGATCGTCCAGGCGCCCTCGCCGGATTTGTCATCGCCGGCAAATGTAAAATTAGTTTCCGAAAGCTGCGCCGGATAGACAGCCGGCAGCGTGAATAATTCCAGATTCAGATCGATATTGGAATCCTCGTCAAATAAATTGCCAAAGCCCGGATTGAGCAGCATGCTGTGACCGCCGATCGGATGATGTGTGTATTTATTGAAACGCAACTCGGTGCGCGGGTCGTTGAAAAAAAGGTAGGCGTTGGCCAGCAGCGCGCCGGCGTCGCGGGCATAATCGTTATTGAGGCCGACGATAAAATTGCGCGTGGTCTGCTGGCGCAAAAAAGTATTGACGTCCTGCACAAAGACAACTGGCAGCAAAAACGAAGTAAAGAAAGACTGCGGCCGGTCATAATTGGCAAAATCATCAACATAGCCGAGGGTCAGATCTTCCGGTATCTGATAATCCGCCGGCATTTTGACAGAGAAAACCGCGCTATGAATTTCCTTGATCTTGTTTTTCAAATCCGCTGCCGTCAGCAGACTTTGCAGATTTTTAGCTGTATTATTTTGTTCGACCTCGATCTGCAAAAGCAGTCTATTCACGCGCGTTTTGTTTTCCGCGGCGATCTGCGCTGATCTGGTAACGTAATTGCCGGTCGGCTCGGCATCGGTGATCCAGCCGTAGCCGTCTTCGCGCAAAGTTTTTAGTTCTTTTTGATACGCCGGATAACTGTTCAGCGCCTCATCGCGCAAAACGTTGTAGTAAATATAACTGGCCGTGTCTTTGACATAATATTTTTGCTCAATCACATTATTCAGCGCCGCGACATCGGCCAGCAGCGATTTCAAATTGACACTTTGCAGATGCGTTTGCAGCAAGGCGTCCGCGCGCGCGATAAAATCCTGCCAGGCCTTGTCCTGCCGCGTCCGGTCAAGATAGCGGCCGTAATAAAAATGATAATTTTGGGAAAAATATTTATTGCCGGTTTCGTTGTACTTGTCGATCGTCCAAAACCCGCGCGTGAAGCCGGTCTCATTCATGTAGGTCAGCGAGTTTGGCCAGAAATTATTTTTCTGAAAACTTTTAGCCAATTTTTGCAGCGCAGGCTTCACATACAGCGCGCTGACTTCCGGCAAAACCAGCGTCGCTTTAAAAAGATCGGTGGCGCTACTGAAAGCCGAAGTATACGGCTTATTATTGAACAAAGCGCCCCAATAGCTGCCAGCAAAGTTTGTGTCCGGTAGCGCGTCAAAAATTATCACAAACCCTTCGTCTTGCCAGCTTTTCAAAATTTTGAGCAGCTGATCCAGATCTTTTTCCGAAAAATCCGCCCAGCTCGTAAAAACCTGATGCACGCGGATCGTATTCAAACCGGCTTTTTTCCAGCGCGCGCCCTGTTCGCGGCAAAAACGCGGCAAATCCGCGCCGTAAATCTGCTGCCAGGTCTGAAAAGTTTCACCCACCAGAGTAAAACCGGTCAACGCAAAATCGCCGCCGCCGCGGTAAGTCCACGCGCCGCGCTCGAAACCCAATTTATTGTTTTGCACCGCCGCGCGGATCTGCGCGTCCAGTTTTTGCGCGTCGGCCGAGAGAAAACCCAGCGGATAAGCCTCGGTCAGGCTGACTAAATCCGCTTGATTCAGTTTGCCGGATGTGGCGTGTGTCAAATTAAGCCCGCGGCCCAGAGCGGAAATTTTGGTCTCGCCGCGCCGGCCGGTCAGAGTATGCCTGTCAAAACTGGCGTAATTGGTTAATCGCAAATCGCGGTAATTGACTATGCCGTGAAAACCACCCAGCGTCAGCAGCACTTTCCTGGCTTCGCCCGGGTATTCCGAAGAGTCGATCACGAAACGCTCGGCCTGACCGGCCGCAAAAACACGGTCGATCGTTTTCCAGCTGCCGTCTTTTTCCAGACGGTAAATCGGCGCCTGATGCACATTACCGCTTTTTTCATCCACAATGAAAGCCTGTAAATTGAAGCGCGCGTCCTCCGTGCCGTCAGTCCGAAAACTGACCTCGATCACCTGTCCGTCAAAATCCGCCAGCGTGCTGACGCGGCCGTAAGCCGGTAAAGTTTTTATTTCATAAGCGGCGGTTTTTTTCACCGCATCCAGCGGTAGCTTTTTTAACTCCTCGGCAATATTTTGTTTTTCCAAGCCGGTGGAGAGCAGCCGCTCGGCCAGAACCTCAGCGTGATCGTAATTAAAACTGCCATTGTCTGTTTTTAATTCGTAATTTTTCTGAAATTGAAAACTATTGCTGTCCGCAGAATACAGCGCATACTGCGACCAGAGCAACGGATTGAAAGCCGGTTCTTGCAGTAGCTCCACGCTCAAAACGCTGGCCTCCGGCGCAGAGTTCAACGGCAAAAGCTCCGCGCGGCCTTTGCCCAGCAGCGCGATCTGCCAGTAAAGTTTCACGATCTTTTGATTTTCGTGATGCAGCGGTATGTAATACTCGACCAATCCCCGCCGCGCCAGCGAGAGCCTGCTGAATTGCACATAGCGGCCGCCCTTTTTCTCAAAAACCGGTATGCCGCTGTAGTGAAAAAGCGCGCCGCTCGGCGTCCGCACATCCGCTTCTAAAAAGAAGCCGAAACCTTCCCATTGATTGAGGCCGGTTTCGATATTTTGCAGATCGATATTCATTTGTCCGCGCAGCGCGTTGGCCGAAGGCGGAATATCGATCTCCGTCTTGACCGCTGACCAGCCGCCGGTGTTCCAGTTATTGAAAACCAGTTTGCGCGCGGCCTGCGGCAGATTTTCCTCCACGTAAGCGCCCTGCACAGTCCAGCTCAAGGGCTGGCCGTTGATATTGTCGTAAAAAGAGCCGTCGTTGGGCAGAAAATTGGCGGCATTGTGCATCTGCAGCGCTGGACGGATTATGATATTTTCAATTCCGGCCTGGCCCAAAAAATAATGGCGCCGGTCAGGGCGGTTATCCTGCGGGTCGTTGGCCCGAACAAAATTCATCCTGAGCTGCGCGTATTTCGCGCCACGCTCGCGCGGCACCACGAATAAACTCTTGCGGGTCTGCGCGGTATTGAGCGCCGCGTCGAGGCGCGGATAACGCTCGGAGCCGTTGTCCGCCGGATAGACCTGCTCGCCGTTTTCGTCAAAATAAATCAGCTCGATAGCGTTGTTCGCCCAGTGCGGTGGGTCGCCGTATTTTTGCAACTCGGAATTAAACAACGCCGCAACTTCCAGCTCGCCAATATCGGCCACGCTAAAAATATTCGTGTAGAAACCGCTGTAGTCGGCGGGATTTTGCAAATTGTACTTGATGTTTCTCCGCGCCGGATCAATGGTCAAGGAACGGTCGCCGACAAAAAGCCCCAATCCGGCCGGCCGCAGGTAAACGGAATCCGCGCCGTTAAAAACCAGCGGCGCTTCAACCTTGAATAATTTTTCCACATCAAGTTTTTCCGCGCCTTTCTGCAAAGCGACCCTATTTAGGGCAAACGCTTCGACAGTCGCGCCGCGTTTGGTTTGGTCATAATCCGGCGCGCCGGAAATTTTTAAAATTATCTCCAATCGCGCGGTGTCTTGGGCCACGATAAATTCATGCTCCAGAATACCGCTGTAAGCGGCAATATTCGGCGTTCTATTTAAAACCGGAAAGATCAGATCGTCATTCCAGCCGACGATCCTGCCATTTTGGTCGTACTGCACGACATCGAGAAAAATATTCTGCCAGCCGTAATAGCCGGAGCGCAAATTTCGCGCGTCATACCAGACCGTCAGACGCGCCGCGCCTTTTAACCCGGCCAATTCCCGCGCGTCGTCCACGCCGCCCAGCGCGATTATTGTCCAGGCGTAAGGGTCTTGTTTATTCCGCACGGTCAAATTTTCCAGGTTTTCCACCGCAGCTTTAGGATCATTGGCGATAACCTTGATGTTGAATCCATTGGCGCCTTTGGGCAAATAATTTTTTTTCTGAAAATAAATATCATTAGCAAAATCTTTTTTGTATTTCTTATAAAAACGCTGCGCGGCCGCAAAGTCGTCCGCCGGAAAATAATAATAATTGGCCGGCAGAACATCGCCGCTAAAAACTGTCCCGGGCAGCCCGCACTCGTTTTCTAAAATCTCCCTGTCGCGCACCGGCAAACTGCCCAACTGGCGGGCCTGCGCCGGAGCAAGCACAGCCTCCGGCGGCTCAGCGCCCAGATAAAAATGGTAAAACTCCACCTGCCCGCTGCTGCCAGCGTACATACCGCTGCCAGTGGAATACGCGCCCGGAATATCATGCTGCCAGCTGGTGCGCAGGCCGCCGCGCACATCCGCCGGGGTCACCGGCGAAGTACTGTTGACCGCAAAAGATCGGCCGTTCTCCAGCCGCGCAAAAAACCGCGCGTCGGCCGGATCGGGAATTTCCAACCAGCCGGTGATAATATTGTTCCGTCCCCCAAAATTCAAATACTGGCGGTCGTTCGTGCCCGGAATATTCCACCAGACTTCGTAAGTCTGGCCGCCCTTGATCACAAAAAACGACGGCGCCAAACGCGCCGCATCCGCGGCGCCGGTATATTCTGAAATGAAATACATTTTTTTGCCGATATATTCGTGGACGAAAGGAAAATTGCGCAGATATATTGTCGCGCTCCACTTAGCCTGCTCCTCCGGTTTTTTGATTAGCGCCGGCGCGGTTGGCCGGTCATAGCCGCTGTTGTAGAGATTCCAAAAACCAAAGTAAGCCCAGTCATTTTGCTCGTATTCCACGGCTAACAACAACGCTGCCAGAGAAAAAATAACCGCCAAGTGTTTTAACATTTTTTCTCCTTTGCAATTTGAAATATTTTCTGATTTCGCCGCGCTCCGAGCGCGCCACTACGCACACCCTCGCTGATCCAATCACTGACCCGCGTCTGCCAGCCTTTGCCGCTGGAACGCAAAAAACGCAGCACAAAGTGATTAACCCGTAAAGTCATTAACTCTTTGCGAAATTCTTTTTTAGGACGACCGGGTCTTTTGGCTTTTCTAAAATATTCAGCGGCAAGCTCTGGATTATCGCTGTCGGTCAAATCCGGGCTGTCTTTGAATTTCTTTCTAATT
>JAIRWS010000064.1 GCA_031268855.1 Candidatus Margulisiibacteriota bacterium
ATCCGAAAACTAAACCGTATATACGCTACATATGGTGTGTTTCCACCGTGAAACATTTTGTTCCACGGGATCAATAGGCTCGCTCCCTGAGCGGAGTATCCTGCGGATACGCTGGCGAACCGATCGATCTCCAACCTATGCCGTGTACCCACCGCTAAACATTTTTGTAATTTTTTCTTAAAAAAAGATACATTTTTGTCATTTAGGCGGTTGGTTCTGGGCGGTTTTTGGCTTATTTAGACTATTTTTCGTGCTTGGCACAAAGCTTGTTAATTCTGAAGCAGGGTTTATCACCCCAAAAATCTGAGGAGGTAATTATGGGCTGCTGTGCAGAAAAACCGGATATTACGGAATTGTTCGGTTCCAATGTGTTCAATGACAAAGCGATGAAAGAGCGTCTGCCCAAAGACACTTACAAGGCGTTGAAAAAAGCGCTGGTCGGGCAGGCCGAGCTGACGCCGGATGTCGCCGATGTCGTCGCCAATGCCATCAAGGACTGGGCGATCGAAAAAGGCGCGTCGCATTACACGCACTGGTTTCAGCCGCTGACCAATATCACCGCGGAGAAACATGACTCATTCATCAATCCGACCGATGACGGCGGCATTATTATGGAATTTTCCGGCAAACAGCTGATCAAGGGCGAGCCGGACGCTTCGTCTTTTCCCAGCGGGGGCTTGCGCGCGACGTTTGAAGCGCGCGGCTACACAGCCTGGGACTGCACTTCGCCGGTTTTCCTGAAAACGGACGCGGCGGGCGATGTCACGCTGTGCATACCAACGGCTTTTTGTTCTTATACCGGCCACGCGCTGGACAAAAAAACTCCGCTCCTGCGCTCGATGAACGCCGTGTCCAAACAGGCCTTGCGGGTCTTGAGAACTTTCGGCAATAAGACCGCGGTTTCCGTGCTGGCGACCGTCGGCCCCGAGCAGGAATATTTCCTCGTCGACAAAAAATATTATCTGGAACGTCTCGACCTCATCATGGCCGGCCGCACATTATTCGGCGCGCCGTCGCCCAAAGGCCAGGAGCTGGAAGACCAGTATTTTGGCGCGATCAAAGACCGCGTATCCGCTTTTATGAAAGACCTCGACATTGAGCTGTGGAAAATGGGCATTCTGGCCAAGACCAAGCACAACGAAGTCGCGCCCAGCCAGTTCGAGATCGCGCCGGTTTTTTCCACGACCAATATCGCCGCCGATCACAATCAGCTCCTCATGGAGACCATTCAGAAGATCGCCCTGCGTCACGGCATGATCTGTCTGCTACACGAGAAACCTTACGCCGGCATCAACGGCAGCGGCAAGCACAATAACTGGTCGTTGTCCACGGACGACGGCCAAAATCTGCTGGAGCCGGGCAAGACCCCCGAACAGAACAGCCAGTTTTTGGCTTTCTGCGCCGCGGTCATCAAAGCCGTCGACACACACGCGGACATCCTGCGCGCCACCTGCGCCACCAGCGGCAACGACCATCGCCTGGGCGCCAACGAAGCGCCGCCCGGCATTATCTCAATTTTTTTAGGCGACCTGCTCACGGAAGTTTTGTTCGGCATCGCTTCCGGCAAAAAAATAAAAACCGGCGGCAAAGAATTTTTGAAAATCGGCGTGGACACTTTGCCCGCTCTGCCGCTGGATAATTCTGATCGCAACCGCACCTCGCCTTTTGCTTTTACTGGCAATAAATTTGAGTTCCGCATGGTCGGTTCCTCAGCGTCAATTTCCGGCCCTAATGTGGCGCTGAATACTATTGCCGCCGAAGCTCTGGACGAGCTGGCCGGCCGGCTGGAAAAAGCCAAAGATGTAAACGCGGAAGTCGCCGCCTACGTCAAGGAAGTCATCGAGAAACACGGCCGCGTGATCTTCAACGGCAACGGTTACACCGAGGAATGGCCGCAAGAAGCCGCCAAACGCGGGCTACCCAATGTGAAAAATTCGGTCGACGCTCTGAAGGCTTATCTGACGCCCCAAGCGCAAAAGTTATTCGAAAAATACGGCGTGTTGAGCAAAGAGGAATTACATTCCCGCTATGAAACTTATGTCGAACAGTATTACAAGCACATCAATATCGAAGCGCTGTGCGCTATCAAGATGAGCCGAACGCTGTACATACCGACCGCGCTGAAAGCCGCGGCCAAAGTGGCCGAAGAGACTACCGCCTTGAAAGTCGCGGGCGCGCCTACGGCTGTGGCGGAAAAACTGCTGGCCAAAGTCAGCAAACTGTTGGAAGCCATCGATCAAAAGACCGCGGTTCTTGAAACGGCCGCCGCCCAAGCCAAAGCCGCCGGCGACGCCACGGATCAGGCCACGCTCGCCCGCGATAAAGTGTTCACGGCCATTGCCGCCCTGCGCGAGAATGTAGACGCGCTGGAAGTTATCCTGCCCGCCGATCTCTGGCCGACGCCAACTTACGGCGATATGCTGTTTAAGCTGTAAATCAAAAAGTCGAAGCGTCGATTCGTCAGCGTCATTGGTCTGCGGCAGGGTGTCTAATGTCTATATCCATTTACGAAAGGCACACATTGTGATACAATGTGAATATGCGGTATGTTTGGGATGAGCAAAAAAATGCGTTATTAAAACAAACACGCCATATTTCTTTCGAGCAGGTTGTTCTGGCAATAGAAGAACGCAAAGTGGCCGATGTGTTGGACCACCCCAATCAAGAGAAATACAAAGGACAATTTTTTATACTGACAGAAGTAAATGGATATATATATGTGACGCCCGCAGAACTTACAGCGGAGGGTTATTTTCTGAAAACTATTTACCCCAGCCGCAAGTATACGCAAAAATATTTAAGAAAGGACTAAAAATGAAAAAAACAAAATTTTTGGACAAAGCGGAAAAAAAGCTGATCAACTCATTGGAAAAAGACGGCTGGCGGCCGGTAGGCGATTTGCAGGAGTGGCAAGAAAAATTGGCTAAAGCTGCGACTGCTACTTTGACTAAAGACCAGCGCATGAATATTCGTGTAACGCAAAGCGACCTGGCTGGCATTAAATTGCGCGCGGTTGAAGAAGGCTTGCCTTATCAGACGCTGATTTCCAGTATTATTCATAAATATCTGACTGGCCGGTTAGTAGACAGCAAAATACACGCTTAATTTTTCCGCGCCTAATTTACGCTAAGCGTTTTACCTGCCACGGCCTTTGGCGTACAGCAGCAGATAAAAATACAGAAAGAAAAAGACCAGCGCCAGATAAATGATCAGCTCGCCGAAATAAGTGTAAACTGTTTTTTCCGTCAGCAGAACTGTCTCCGTGGTCAAAAATTCTTTGGCGTCGATCTCGGACATTCGCAGGATGCGTCCGCGGTTGTCAATGAGCGCCGAACGGCCGGTATTCGCGGACTGCGCGGTATAACGGTTGTTTTCCACCGCGCGCAGGACAGCGTAACTCAAATGCATATCCAGCAAAGGAGTGCGGCCAAACCAGGCGTCATTGGTCAGGATCAAGATCAGCCTGCCGCCGCCGCGGATCTGCTCGCGCAGCTGATACGGAAAAGTCGACTCAAAACAGACGGCCGCCGCATAGTCGCCGCCAGGATCAGCGCCGGTCTCTCCAGCGCTGTACTCGCTGTCAAAAAAACCAGTGTCCGCCACCAGCCAGTGCAGCAGTGGCTTGAACGGCAAATACTCGCCAAACGGCACTAAATATTTTTTGTCGTGCAGGACGGTCAGGCCGCCGTAACGATTGAACAAAACCACGGAATTATAGTAACGTCCGTCACCCGCGTCGCCCTGCCGCGGAATGCCGAAAACCAGCGAAAAATCCAGAGCGTCGCGCAGGGCAAACATAAATTCTTTATTGTGCAGTAAAAATTCACCCAAAATCGTTTCCGGCAGGACTAGCAGATCGGTCTTAGCATTCAAAGAAAAATCCCGTATATCCTCCAGGTAACTTTTTTTCAAGGCCGGCCAAAAAGTCTCGTCGAGTTTGACTTTTTGCGGGATAGCCGGCTGGAACACCGTCACCACTTTGTGGCTGTCATTCAGCTGCTGGTAAATGTCGTGCCAAGTTAAGCACAGACTGCTTAAACCCAGGCCAAAACCCAGCAAAACAAGCAGCGCGGCGGAAGCGCCCAGCCAAATTTTCTTTTCCGTTTTTTCCGCTGGCCAAAAACGCGCGGCCAGCGTTCCGCCAAAAACATTCAGAAAAACCAAAACAAAAGTTAGTCCGTACGGGCCGGTGTAACGCGCCAGCTGCAAAAACTCGGGGAATAAATACTGCGAGTAAGCCAAGCCGCCGAGCGTGAAACCAAAAACACCCAGCGAGCGCAGCCAGTCGAAAAACACCCAGGCAAAAGCATAAGCCGGCAAAGTCCAGAGCACACCGCTAAAATTTTGAGCAGGCGCGCTGCGCTGGACAAATTTGCCGAGCAGCGCCGCCGCGGCGCCAAAGAGCGCTTGAAAAAAAGCCAGCAGCAGCCAGCCCAAAATTATCAAAATCAAGGAGGAATATTCCGCCAGCACAAGCATGTGGCGCAGCAGCAGCAGATAAAAAAGCAGGCCAAATAACAGCGCGTAACCCAGGACGCCGCGGTAAGAGCGCGCGCGGCAGATCACCCAAAAGAACGGCATCAAGCTGATGAAAGCCAGATAAAAAAGTTTGTAGGGCGGAAAAGCTAGCGCGGTCAAGACCGCTGAAAAACTCACCAGAAAAATATTTAAAACAACCGGCATCAGTACTCCCTTATTTGCACATTGTAACTGATTATATTTAAGCCAGGCGGAATAACGCCGGGGCGGTCAGGCACATTATCCAGGTCTTCCGCTTTATTTGTATCTAAATGGATCAAACCCAGGCCGTCCATTAAACGCCGCGGCGAGCCAGCTGTGTCCTGAACGGTCAGTAAACCAAAATAAAAACTATCGCCTAATGCGGCCAGAGGAATATTCCAGCGCAGTTGATTGCCGGCGCGGGAAACCGGCTGAGCTTGCTGCGGCGTGAGCCGCCCCTGATCGGACGGCGTGAAACCACCACCACTGCCGTAACGCCACAAAAACTGACCGACGCTGTCATACACAAAATACTGCGCCCATTTGGCAAAATATTGTTCATATATTATATCCAATGCTTCGTTATAATTTGCTCCAGAATTAACCTGAGAGTAATATTCCGTTAATACAACGCTGAAATTTTGCGAAGAAATATTGGCGTCGTCCGGCGAAGCAAAATAATCCAGACTGCCGTCGGCTTGCAGCAAGCGCAGATCGTTGCCGCCGATATTCTGCGTGGCGATCACCAAATAATATTTATAATTGACGTCTGTCGCCGGCATTCCCGCAAAAGCAAAAGTAAACTCCGCCTCGCGGATATTCACCGCGTTGCCGGAGCTATCAGTGATCGTTTTGTCCGTCACAATACGTCCGCAGCCGACCAGCAAAAGCAGCGGCAAAAATAAGAGCATAATTTTTCGCATCAGGCAATTATACATCACTCATACCTCCGTACTTCTGTCGCGTTCAAGGCGTCGGAAAAAGCGTCAAAATTAAATTCATTATCCTCGTTGCCCGTCAGCTTGAATTCCTGCTCGGGGAAAGCTTTGAGCGAGAAAACCACATACCATTCCTTGCGCAGCGGCGTGAAATTGTAGCGCATATACCAGCAGTGCAGGTCTTTGCCCAGGCCAAAGGTGTCCAAATTAAAATATTCCGTGTAAAAATCATAAGTGTTTTTGAGCAAAAAATGCCACTCCGAAGTCCAGAAATTCCAAACGCTGTTTTCCCGATAAGGCTCGCCCAGATAAAAATCCAGCTCGCTCGACGCGGTTTTTAATTTGCCGGCGTAAGCGTTTTCCTCAAAATTTTTATTTAGGTCTTTGGTAAAACTCAGACGGCCGGCGTTTTTGCCAAAACCGAGCTGCAAACCGCCGATCAGATCGCGGTACAGAGCGGTGTAGCGGCTCTGGCCGGTGGACAAATTAAATTTAAGCAGGCCGTTGGCCCAGGGGTCGAGGCGCAGATTGTAGAGATCGTCGTCGTAAAGATTATTCTCAAAATCTTTGCCCAGAACAGCCGAAAGCTCCCAACTCCTGCCTTGATAAAAACCAACGGTGTGTTTGCCCCGTTTGGTGTGGTACTGCTTGGGGTCGTCGTAGAAAAACGGCGAGCCGCCCTCGCCCTGCGTCTGCTCATATTCCAGTTTGTTTTTAAAGAAACCCCACCAGTCGGCCAGCAAATACGGCCGGTCAGACAATTGATAATGCTGATCCTGCGTGCCGTAAGCGGCTTGATTGTAACTTTCCAGCAGAGTTACGTTCGCCAGCGCATAGGGCAGCTCAAAAGTTTTGAAAAAATTATAATTGGCGGTGTATTTGGCAGTCTCAAAAAAGCGGCGTTTGGCGTAAGCGGAAAAATATTTGGACTCGCGGATCCAGCCGCTGCTGTAGCTGGAATCAATAGAGAACAAGGCGGTCTCTTCGTCCGCGCCCAGAATATTCTGCCGCACGGCTTTGACCGTGATTTCCGGCGCTTTTTCCACCCACTCCGCGGAAAGCGCGTCAGTCGTCACCTGGTCATTGTCCAGATCGTAATAATATTTTGCTTCGGCGGTCATTTTTTCAAAAAACTTTTTTTCCTGCGGCGTCAATTCCAGAGAGTGCGCCAGATCCAAACGCTGCTCGTAAAATTTATCGTTAGCCGTCTTGGCGCGGTAGTAGACCGGGTTGATGCTGTAGCGCCACTCGTTATTGAGCTGAAAACTTTCGTTGATGTTCAGGGCTTCGTAGCGGTAGCCGTCGCTGCGGCGAAACTCTTTTTGCCAGACGGTCTTATTGGTCTGCGCGCCCAGTGTGGAATTGGTCTGAAAATTTTGCTGCTCGCGCGCCGCCTGATAATCCTCGCGGAAAGAATATTCCGCGTTCAAGCGGTCAGCGGTGTCCTGGCTCCGATAAGCATAACGCAAAACATCAGACAGGCTGTCGTCATAACCCTGCGGCAGAAGATAAGTTTTGCGGTAACGATGTTCGAGATCGAGTTGATTATCGTCCGCAAAATTCAGACGCTGCCGCCAATTTAAAATCAGACTGTTGCGTATTGGCCGGGTATCCTGCTCGGACACTTGATAAAAAGAAAAATAGCCGGGCTGGCCGTAATCATAACTATGCCAGAAGCCGCTGCCGTTGCCTTTGAGCGACATGGCGTCCCAGTACACGCCGCCCGCATTGTCGGCGTCCAAAAAATACAAAGTTTCCGTTTTGATGAAATTGCCCTCGACCGTATTCGAGCCAACCTTAGGAAAAGTAAAGATCAGCCGGCTCGGCCCCGTGTAAAAAACATAATACGGCGTGTAAAAAAGCGGCGCCGGCACAAACCAAAAATGCGCGGTCAGGTGATAAGCCACAATTTTGTCGTCGGGATAATACAAAAATTCTTTGGCGGCCAGACGGTAATGCGGCTCCAGCAGATCGCAGGAAGTCAAGCCGGCCCGCGTGCCAGACCAGCGTTCCGCATTTAAAACACTCGCGCCGTCTTTGAAATTAATGTAAAATTTTTGCGCGGTTAAATCCGGCCGCAGCGCGGCTTTGAGGCCGTAAACTTCGACGCGGCTGCTGCGCGTGTCAATGAAAATCCGGTCAGCCAGCACCTCGCGGCCGTCATAAACCAGACGGGCGTTGCCGGAAGCGCTGATCTTATCCGCTTGATAGACTAATTCATCGCCGCGGATCGTCACCGGCAGACCATCTGCCGCCCAGAGGCCGGCGGCCGTCAGCCCCAGCAATAATAATGAAAGCCCCCCCCGCACAGTGGAATTATAACAGATTTTGCGCTAATCCTGCTGACATCCGCCGCTCATCCGCTCTGGCCAAGCCGCAAATTATTCTTCTGAAGTCTGTAGTTTTTGGAGCTTTTCCAGCAAAGAACCGCTTGACGGTTTGGCTGCGTCCGCCGGAAGCTCCACCTGATCGAGGCGAAACTCAAATTTACATTCCTCGCAGTCGTGGTATTTTTTCTCCCGATCGATCTTGATCTTCATCTGGCAGTTTGGGCAGTTAATAAAAATAAATTCACTCATGTTATTATATATTACTATGGAAATAGCCAATCGCAAAGCGGGTTTTGACTATACGATACTCGAAACCATTGAGGCCGGCATCGCGCTGGTCGGCTGTGAGGTCAAGTCGATCCGCGCCGGCAGCGCCAGCATCAAAGAAAGCTACGCGCGGGCCAAAGGCGCGGAGATTTTTTTGGTCAACATGTACATCGCGCCTTACGCGCAGGGCAACATTCATAATCCGCCGGAAACCCGCGAACGCAAGCTGCTGCTTAAACGCCGGGAGATAAACAAACTGCTCGGCCGTCTACAGCAAAAAAGATTATATCTCGTGCCGCTCAAAGTCTATCTCAAGAAAAACCGCCACGTAAAAGTTTTGCTGGGTCTCGGCCAGCCCAAAAAACTGTACGACAAAAAAGAAAAGAAAAAACAGCGCGATCTGGAGCGTGAACTGCGGCGGGATTTTAAAGTTTAAAAAGCCAATTAAAACCCGAAACACCCAGCGTCAGAATGAGTGTCATCGCCAGACCGGCCAACGTTGTACCCAGCAAAGCAGCCAGAATAATTTTGCGGCGTCCCAGCCCCAGCAAATAACCGGCCAGCGCGCCTGTCCACACACCGGTGCCTGGCAGCGGCACGCCGATAAACAAGACCAGACCCCAAAATTCCCATTTTTGGATCTGCGCGCTTTTGGCGCGGGTTTTGGCGTAAATCCTGTCCAGCAGAGCGTCTAAAAATTTTATTTTGCGCAGAAATGGTTCGATATGCTCCAGCGCGAAGACAATAAAAAAAGCTGGCAGCCAGGAACCGACAATGCTCAAAAACAGCACGGTCAGCGGCGACAGTCCGACCAGAAACCCATAAGGTATCGAGGCGCGCAGTTCCAGCAGCGGCGCCGCAGAGAGAGCAAAAACGATCAGCCAATTCAGCATGGCGAATTAAAGCGCATCAAAGGGAATAAAACAATCTCCGCGGCGCGGTGTTAGTAGTCGTTTAGGGCAAAAAGGGTGGCGGTTTATTTTGACACTGAAGCTGGCTCTAGCACAGTAGTGCCTAGACCGTCCGCGCTGTCATCAACATAATTCACAGGGGGTTCCGCAGCATCAAAGTCTTCCGAACCAGCAAGGACTTGTACGGAAGTCAGGCTGCCGTTCGCAAAGACCAGTCTGGCTTTGAGGCCGGTAGTTCCGACATCCCTGTCGATATACGGTTTATCCGGCGTCAACTCCGCTATTTGCTCTGCCGTTATGGTGATATTGTCCTGAGCAGCGATCAGAAAAGTATAGCAGTCCTGGCCTGCTTCATCTTTGTGTTTTAAGACAATGCCGGAGCTGTCAGCGACAGTTATTGTCTGAACTTCGCTGATAGTGTCCAGCGGAACATCCGTCAAGGATCTCATAAGCTCGCCAGTCGGGCGGCCGCCGATCTCGGCAGGCAACATGACCTGCCTGTCACCAACCGCGCACGATATATACTGCGCCCCGCTCGTGTCGCCCTTAATGGCATAAAGCGGTTCAC
>JAIRWS010000065.1 GCA_031268855.1 Candidatus Margulisiibacteriota bacterium
CGTCATTAAATTATTTTGATGTTGGCAGACCAGACGTTAGATTTTCTAACGTTTTGCTTGCGGCAAAACACCCCACCGCAGCTAGCGCTGCCGCCTCCCCTTGCCAAGGGGAGGCGGGCCGCCGAAAGGCGGACTGGTGGGGTGTCTCGCGTTGGCCGAGCTTTGGTCGGTGAACGTAGTATCCTACGGATACGCTGTCGAAGTGACCGAACTGTGATATTATCCCCCCATGTCCAAAACAGAGCTGAATATCGCGGTATTAGGTTTCGGCACGGTCGGCGCGGGCGTGGTCAAGATGCTGCTGCATAACGGCGACCTGCTGGCCAGGCGCACCGGTAAAAAACTAACGCTGAAATATATCGCTGATCTGGATCTTAAAAAAGACCGTGGTGTTAAAGCGCCGAAAGAAATTTTGACCACCGACGCGCTCAAAGCGCTCAACGATCCGGCGGTCGATATAGTCGTCGAGGTGATCGGCGGTGTCAATCCGGCCAGAAAATTTATCGAGACCGCGCTCAAAAACGGCAAGCATGTCGTCACTTCCAACAAAGAGGTTATCGCCAAGTACGGCCGCGAATTTAGCGCGCTGGCCGCGCAAAATAAAGTGAATATTTTATTCGAGGCTTCGGCGGGCGGCGGTATACCGATCATCAACGCGCTGACCAAAGCGCTGGCCGGCAATAATATCCGGCGGATTTACGGCATAGTCAACGGCACGACCAATTACATTTTGACTAAAATGTACCGTGAAAATGCGGAACTGGCGGACGCCTTAAAAGAAGCGCAGTCTTTGGGGTACGCCGAGGCCGATCCGACCAATGACATTGACGGTTATGACGTGGTCTATAAATTAGCGATCCTGGCCAGCCTGGCCTTTAATTCGCATTTCGCTTATCAGGATATTTACCACGAGGGCATTCGGGAGATCAGCGCGGCGGATATCGCTCTGGCGCGGGAATTCGGCTACGTCATTAAGCTGCTGGCGATCGGTATTGCGCATGACGCCAAAAACGTGGAGCTGCGCGTGCATCCGGTCATGGTGCCGCAGAGGCATCCGCTGGCCACCGTCAATGACGCTTTCAACGCCGTGTTTGTGGAAGGCGACTGCGTGGGCGAGACGATGTTTTACGGCCGTGGCGCGGGCGAGCTGCCCACCGCTTCGGCGGTGATCGGCGACATAGTTGATCTGGCTTTGCACGATACCGAAGACACTAACGCCGCGCCGTGTTTTAATTTTACGCGCAAAGAAATCGTGCCGATCGGCGCGATCACCAGCGAGTATTTTATCCGGCTGAAAGTCAAGGACGAACCCGGTGTGCTGGCCGCCGTATCCAGGATCTGCGCCGATCATAAAGTAAGCATTAAGGCCGTGCAGCAAAAAGACGCGGACAGCGTGGCCTATCTGGTCATCATTACGCATCTGGCGCCAGAAGCCTTGCTGCAAAAAGCGGTTCGGCGGATCGGCGCGCTCCGGCAAGTGCTGGAGGTCAGCTCGGTGATCCGCGCCGGTCTGTAAGACGGTTTTCCGGTCACAAAATATCCGCCAATTTTCCTGCAATTTTCCGTAAAAACTTACGATAAAATAATAAATGCAAAAGGATATGACGTATGTTAAAAGCCGGAGCTGCCGAGCAGGAAAAGAGAATATTCACGGCGCGCACGGACGCGCAAAAAGAGGCCATGGTCGCCGCGTTGGATGAATTTATAAAAAACAAAGGATATATACCGAACCGGAGATCTGACGACCTTGCTGCAAAGGCGCTGGGAGGATTTTATAGACGCGTTAAAAGCGGCCATATCAGACTTAATAACGAACTACAGACTAGATTTGACAAAGCCGTGAAAGACATACAGACATGGAAAGAATATAAAATACTTAATAACCAGAATAAAGTTAAAAATGTGGAAAAACTGGAGGCGTTTATAAAGAATAAAGAGGATGGGGACGCCCTGCTGTCGGCTTATGACGCGGCGCTGCAAGAAGCTGATGTTCTGCAGACAGACCGGTCTGCCGCGCGGGATGCGGAAAATTGGCCTCAAGGCCGGGCTTTCCTTGCGCTGCAGGAAGAGTTAAAAATAAAATATAATAAAGCTTATTTCGAGACTTACAGACGGCTGTTCGAGCTGCATGAGAATGATATTCTGAGAATGTTGGAGCGGGTCAGGAATGAAGCCAATCAGGATACTGTCGACAGGCTTTTGGCGTGGATCGTGGTTTTTCAGCTGGGCTGTCTGGGCGGTGACGCGGCTTACCAAGAATTTTATACGGCGGAAAAAGCGGCCTGTCTGGAGTATGGAGATGTCGTTGATTTGCCAGCCACGCGTGAGAGATTTTTGGCCAGATTTTATGTGGAATTTCGGAAAGTTTTGCGGGAAGCCGCGCGGGAACTTACGCAGCGGGAAGAATATTTGCTGATTGAGCTGCTGCAAAGGTAAATGTTATCATTTTGCTATGGCGCCCCGCACAATGAAATTCGCTCTCCTTCTCGCGGCCGGCGGGCAGGGGCGGCGTTTTGGACAGAACAAACAATTGTTTTTGCATAAAAATAAGCCGCTGTTTGTCCACACGCTGGAAAAATTAGTGAACCAGCACGACCGGATAAAATTAGATCAAATAATTATCGTATGCGACGCGCCGGAGAAATTTGTGAAAATCTTGAAAAAATATAAAATTAAATCCGCCGATATTGTCAAAGGCGGGCGGGAGCGTTCTGACTCTGTTCGTAATGGGCTGGCCGCGCTGCGCGGGGACATCACCCATGTGCTGATCCATGACGGCGCGCGGCCGAATGTGACAGGCAGTCTGGTCGCGCGGCTGAAAAAAGCTTTGGCCAAATATCCGGCGGTGATCCCTGTCGTCCCCGTGGTGGACACTATAAAAGTGGTGAAAAATAATAAAGTTTTGGCCACGCCTAGACGCGCCGCGCTTTTTGCCGCCCAGACGCCGCAGTGTTTCCGCAAGGATCTTCTGCTCCAGGCCTATGCTCAGGTAGATCCGCGGGGCTGCACCGACGACGCGATGCTAGTGGAGAAGCTCGGCGCGCCTGTTTATACTGTGCCCGGCGATCCGCGCAATATCAAAATTACGACTAAAGAAGATCTGCGGTATATTTAAATAATATAGAAACTGCTTAAAACTCCAGCGCCCAAATTGCGCTTGGCCGCATATACATTGTCGCGGTGAAATGTCCCTGACTGTCCCAGCCTTCCGGCGTGCGAAAGAAAAAACCGCGGCGGTAAATAATTTCCGCCATCAGATTCAGGATTTTTTCCGCTTCTTTACGCAGGCCATTTTTCAGGAACAAAGAACAGAGCGCGAAATTCGTGCCGACCCAGATGTCGCGGCCTTGTTCGGCCTCGACCAGTTGGCCGTTCTTTTTCTTGCCGGAGAGCAGTCCCCAGCGGCTGCGTGTGCCGCGGTAGATCGTTTTCAGCGCGGAAAGAATTTTGCTGTTGTGCAGTATCGGTTCGGTTTGCAGCAGGGCGATGTACCATTGTCCGATGAGCTGGTCGGCCATAATGTCCGTGCTGTCTGCGCAGAAATTATAATATTTGCCGTTCCATAATTTTTGGTCAAAAGTTTTTTGCGCTCTGGCCAGCAGAGCCGCGTAGCTTTTGGCCGCTGGCGCGTCGCCGAGTGTTTCCGCCGCGCTGTGCATGACACGCAAAGCCGCCAGCCAGAGCGAACCGCAGTAAGCCGACACGCCGCTCATTGCCCAATTGTCGTAAGTCTGATCAGGATAGCCGCTGTTTTCCGGCACGCCGTCCTGATCCCTGTCCATTTTTTGCAGATAGGCCAGCGCCTGACGCAGGGACGGCCAGACCTCGCGCAAAAATTTCCGATTGCCGGTAAAAACATAATCACGGTAAGCCAGCAGAATGAATTTAGCGTTCAGATCTTTCCAGTAATTAGTGTTCTGCCACGTGTAGCCGGCCGGACTGCTGAAAGGCGCGTGTTTGGGCGAACCGAGATCGTGCGGGCAGGCTCCGGCGATTTTCCGGCGGCCGCAGCACAAAAGCCGTTCTTTTTTATTTAGAGGCAGCGGCAGCAGAGGGTCGTCCGTGTGAAAATGATAACGGATCAACTGCGGATCGCTCCGGCCGATACTGGCGGCAAAATCCCGCATGATTTTGAGCTCGATCTCCGGCCAAAATTTGAGCAGCGGCCAGGAGCCGTAAAAACGCACATCCAGAGTTTCATAAAACGGATAATCGAAACACTCCAGCAGGCCAAAAGAGCCAGTCTGCGCGTCCCAGCAGCTGCCGCCGTCCGCCAAAAAATATAATTCATTGATCAGCATTTGTAGATAATTTTTGCGGGACTTTTCTTTTTTTAACTGCCGGGCGGTCTGGCTGCCGCGGATAATTTCTTCCTGCCAGGCGTCGATTTTTTGCGACCAGACCGGATATTGTTGGGCGGCGGTTTGCAGCAAAGCGTCGGCGTTGCGGCCGCTGCGGTCAAAAAAGCGCGTGTAATATTTATAGCGGTTTACACCCGCGCCGAAATGCATGACCGGCAGATCCCAGACGAGCAGAAAAGTTATTTTTTGAGTTTCACCGGCTTGTAAAATAACTTTGCCGGCCACAGCCGCGCCATAATTTTGCTGCTCCAGCAAATTAGACGGAGCTTGCCCGTCAAAAATTCCAGTTCGCGCAAAACTTTCAAATTCCGCGCCGCGGCCCTGCAGATAAAAATAAGTCTGCGCGGAAGTTTGCGCGCCGCCGCAGACGGCGATGCCGAGCTGTCCGTCCATTTCTCGGCGGACGTTTCGACGCTGCGAAGTGTCCGTCAGGTTGCTCATAATTACCGCCGTCATTTTCTTATCCGCGCGCAATTCCTGCCGGCGGTTTTGATTGTTTTTGACAAAACTAAACCAGTTGTCCTGCACGCCGGGCCGCTGGTCTTCAAAACCCCAGCCAGTTAGATTGGCCCAGCTCATGGCCAGCGCGACTTCGATCTGTTCCGTCGTTTTATTGCGCACCGTATGTTCAAATACAGCGACAGGGTAGCTGGTCTCCCGATAATTATGCGGCAGCACCGGCGAATATTGCTCGCAGATAATTTCAGCGGGCTGCTGCGGATCGGCAAAAACGTATTTGGCTTTGGGGTAGGCGGCGGAGTAACGCGTGTGTTTGGCGGCAAAAGGCGGCGCAAAATTTTGCAGCTTGCTGTCGGCATACGGCCGCGCCGTCAGCGTGTTGACATAAGTTTTCCGGCTGTCTTTTTGGTAAACGTGAAAACAACAGGCCTTGAGCTCTTCGGCGATATGCGCGCCGATCTTGATATGCCAGATATTGAAATCCCCGTACGGCGAGCGGCCGATCGTCCCCGCGCCAAAACCGCCCAGCGGACAGCCGTGCGGATAGGTGTTGAAAGGCAGATAATGTCCCTGATCCCGCGGCGGGAGTTTTTTGATCCTGGCCAGATCCGCGCAGTTTATAGAAAAAAGCTCTTGCATTTTTGAGAGAAAATTATAGCATATCGGCGGAAAATATCTTTGTTTTTTCGCTCAGCCAAAGGGACAGGCGCGGCTTTTGCATAATATTAACGTTTTATTTGACAAAAAGCGTTAATATTACTATAATTAGTATGTGATTAACGAAACTCAAAAGGCCTACATAAACCGGCTTGGGCAGGAGTACCGCGTTTTAGCGCGCGGCCGCGAAGGTTTGTTGCGGCTCATTGAGCAGCGAGAATTGCCGGAAATGGTTTACAATTCCAACGCGATCGAAAATTCCACGCTGACTCTGGAGGAGACGGAAAAAATTTTGCTGGAGCAAAAAGCGCCGCGTGAAATGAGCGCGCGTGAATTTTTTGAAGCCAGAAATCTGGGACGGGTGCAGGAATATTTAGCGCGCCAGCCGGATCTGCCTTTAAACAAAAAGAATATTTTATTTTTGCATCATCTGCTGCTGAATGATATTGCTGAGGATATTCACGGGCGTTTTCGCCACGGCAGCGAATGGGTGCGGGTCGGTCGGCATATCGCGCCGGATCCGCAGCTGGTGCCTGACCTGGTCACAAAACTGCTGGACGAATATCAGGCGGACGATCTGTATTTTTTGGACAGTATCGCCAGATTTCACGCGGAGTTCGAATCGCTGCATCCTTTCTGCGACGGCAACGGACGGATCGGCCGGGTCTTGATCAATCTGCAATTATCCCAGCGCCGCCTGCCGCCGATCATTATTCAGAACAAAAACAAACAAAAAAACTACTATGCTTTGTTTACGGAATATCAAAATAACAAAAACAACTACACAGGGTTCACGGAACTTTTCGCGCGGCTGCTGACGGAGTCTTTGCATAAGCGGTTGGCTTATCTGCGCAGCCAGAAAATAATCAAGCTGACCGAGTACGCCAGACAGACCGGACAAAACAGCAGCGCTCTGCTCAACAAAGCCCGCCGCCAGACCCTGCCGGCTTTTCGGGAACGCGGTGTCTGGCTGATCGGCGCGGAGTAATATAAAATAAACCAAATGCGCGACGCTAAAAATATTCCGCAAAAATTTCCCCTGCGCCGGGCTTTTACTTTTATGGAGGAAGGGCCGGTCGTATTGCTCAGCACTTTTTATCAGGGCCAAAATAACCTAATGACCGCCAGCTGCACCATGTCGATGGATTTCAGCCCCATGGTCGGTGTGATGCTGGGGCCATGGGACAGCTCTTATTTTGCGCTGCTCAAGACCAGAGAATGTGTCCTCGCCATACCCGGCGCGGACCTGCTGGAAAAAACCGTGGCCATTGGCAATTGTTCCGGCTCCGAGGTGGACAAATTTGCCGAATTCAAATTGACGCCGCGGCCGGCCGCGAAAGTAAAGGCTCCGCTGATCGGGGAGTGTTTAAAAAATCTGGAATGTAAGCTAATTAAAAAACTGAACATCAACGGCGGTGAATTATTTGTCCTGCGGGGCGTCGCGGCCTGGCACGATCCGGCGCGGCGGGAACAGCGCGTTTTTCACGCCAAAGGCGACGGGACTTTTTTTATCGACGGCCGGCAGATCGATCTGCGCCAGAAAATGACGCGCTGGCAGGACTGCATCTGATAATGAGATATATTGCACAAAAAATAAGCCTGTGCTAATATTTCGCTCCCTTTACGGGGCGGATCTTTGAAAACTGAATAACGGCAAATAACTGATTCCCATTAGTTATTTGAAACATGCCAGTACGAATTTTTTTGTAAATTTTTTTCAAAAATTTTCTTTTAACGGGGAGATTATGTAATGTAATCTCTATAACCTGTCAGAAATCAAACTTGCTCCGGGCGTAATACTCGGAGATATTATTAAATGAGAGTTTGATCCTGGCTCAGGATTAACGCTGGCGGCGTGCCTAACACATGCAAGTCGAACGGCAGCATGTCTGTAGCAATACAGATGATGGCGAGTGGCGGACGGGTGAGTAATACATAAATTATCTGCCTTTCAGACGGGGACAACCTAGGGAAACTTGGGCTAATACCCGATACGATTTGAGGAGAGCATTCTCCTTTAAGGAAAACACTTAGATGGCTGAAAGATGAATTTATGCCTGATTAGTTAGTTGGCGGAGTAACAGCCCACCAAGACGATGATCAGTAGCTGGTCTGAGAGGACGAACAGCCACACTGGAACTGAGACACGGTCCAGACTCCTACGGGAGGCAGCAGTGAGGAATTTTGCTCAATGGGCGCAAGCCTGAAGCAGCGACGCCGCGTGAATGATGAAGTCTTTCGGGATGTAAAGTTCTGTCAACAGGGACAATAATGATGGTACCTGTGGAGGAAGCACCGGCAAACTATGTGCCAGCAGCCGCGGTAATACATAGGGTGCAAGCGTTATCCGGATTTACTGGGCGTAAAGCGTATGTAGGCGGTATTCTAAGTCAAACTTCAAATCCCGGGGCTCAACTTCGGTTCGGGTTTGATACTGGAATACTAGAGTTTGGGAGAGGAAAGCGGAACTAACAGTGTAGCGGTGAAATGCGTAGATATTGTTAGGAACACCCGTGGCGAAGGCGGCTTTCTGGATCAATACTGACGCTGAGATACGAAAGCGTGGGGAGCAAACAGGATTAGATACCCTGGTAGTCCACGCTGTAAACGATGCACATTAGGTATAGGGGGTATCGACTCCCTCTGTGCCGAAGCTAACGCGTTAAATGTGCCGCCTGGGGAGTACGATCGCAAGATTAAAACTCAAAGGAATTGACGGGGGCCCGCACAAGCAGTGGATCATGTGGTTTAATTCGACGATACCCGAAAAACCTTACCAGAACTTGACATCTGGGGAATTTCACAGAAGTGTGAAAGTGCCCGCAAGGGAGCCTCAAGACAGGTGGTGCATGGTTGTCGTCAGCTCGTGTCGTGAGATGTTAGGTTAAGTCCTGCAACGAGCGCAACCCTCGTGTTGTGTTGCTACATTAAGTTGAGCACTCTCAACAGACTGCCCGTGGTAAACGGGAGGAAGGTGGGGATGATGTCAAATCATCATGCCCTTTATGTTCTGGGCTACACACATGATACAATGGCAAGTACAAAGGGACGCCAAGCCGCAAGGCGGAGCAAATCTCAAAAAACTTGCCTCAGTTCAGATTGCAGGCTGCAACTCGCCTGCATGAAGATGGAATTGCTAGTAAACGCAGATCAGCATGCTGCGTTGAATACGTTCCCGGGCCTTGTACACACCGCCCGTCACACCATGAAAGCCGGATATATCCGAAGTCAGTGAGCCAACCGCAAGGAGGCAGCTGCCTAAGATAGAGTCGGTGATTGGGGTGAAGTCGTAACAAGGTAGCCGTACCGGAAGGTGTGGCTGGATCACCTCCTTTCTAAGGAGAAACAAAATTGGCTTCGGCTGATTTTGTTAGGTCGATGTAGTATTGGTATCCGTTATTTGGTTTTCTTAGGTCTGGTAACTATTTTTTCTTCTTGGTCAACTTGACCAAGTATGCTATACTAGCAATATGAAAACTTTTCCGGTGGCCGAAGCCAAGACGCATTTTTCCGCTCTGCTCAAAGAAGTTGAGAAAGGCGAGGAGATAGCCATATCTTACGGGCGAAAAAAAGAAATGGTAGCGCTGCTGATTCCTTTTGCCGCGCGCCAGCAAAAAAAGACGCGCGGGATCGGTTCATTAGAAGGAAAAATGAAGGTGAAATTTGCCAAAGATTGGTATATGACCACTGAAGAGTTGCTAAATATGAAATAAATGAACTATTTGGTCGATACACATATTTTGATTTGGGCTTTTTCCGCGCGGAAAAAAATATCGCCAACGGTCTTGAATATTTTAAGCAATGAAAATAATTTAGTGTATTACAGTCCGGTTAGTTTATGGGAGATCGCTATTAAATACGGCGTAAAGAAATTAACGCTTGCCGGTTATACTCCCGAAGAATTTTTTGCGGAATTAGAAACACGCAGCTATATTTGTTTACCATTAAATAATTTGGATTTGATAACCAATTATCAACTGCCTATGCGCCATAGAGATCCTTTCGACCGCTTGCTGATCTGGACGGCGCTGCAAAATAATCTGACCTTTTTGACCGTTGACCGGACGGCGGCGCGGTATGTAAAAGACGGCTTGAAATGTGTTTGGTGAACGGCGCCGGTGGATTGCTAATCTTGCTTATCTTTTTTGGCTAGTTCTTTATAAACTTGTTCTAGGAAATCTTTACGTAAAATGTTTTTGAAACTAAAAGATATATTTTCTTTTTTCCCTTTAAAGTTGATGTCGAAAATATTGTCTTGAGCTATACCTAAAGCTTCATTATGCATCCGTAGTATACGGATAATATAAGCAGCCCGTTCAAGTAGTATCGGATACAGCATCTCCCCTTGTAATTTTTTACTAGCATCATTTATTAGGCTATCAAAAGGTCTTCCGGTACTGCTTGAGGGTGTGTCGTCTGGAAATAATTCTTCAAAATTATCCAATAGGGCTTGAGTTACATATAAAGAAATAATGTAAGCATAACGTTCGTTTTCACTTAAGGTAATATCAAAACCATTTCTTAATAAGCTGTGTATTTGGCAATGAACGCTTTCATGAACTATAGTGTCAACAAGTTGACACAAAAGCAAATCATCGCCAAAAAGACCCCAGCCGGATTTTTCAATTTCTTTAGATACAATGTATATTGTATTTACTGGCTGGCTAGGATAAAAAATATTGTCATAGTAATTCGTAGCAAGACCCACTGTTTCATGGTCGATAGGCTGCTTAATTTCTTTTTGCTGTTCGAGATAATGGGCTGTGGGTGCAGTGACATTGAATTCATATTCAGGAACGAGTATTGTTCTATAGACATTGTCTTTTACATGGTCATACAATGTAGCGTAATTGCCAATGCCTGCGTAAGGTAAATGTTGTAACAAAACTGTTATGTCGTCCGGCAGAGCGGAAGTTTTGAAACTTATCGCATGCTCTCCGATTAATTGCAGAATTGACGGCGCCGAATTTTCCAAGTCCAGTAATATTGTTGTTCCAAGAATTTCCTTGCCGAAAAAATTAACCTCAGCTATGCCGTCATCTTCATCATTAATTATTATTTTGCGAGCATGAGGATTGAGCTGAGCGCCCCGCATTATCTCATCAGACAAGTCAAATTCATTTTGTAATATACGCAAAATATGATTTGTTTTATTGACAGTTTTTTCTGCTTGGTCGGCATATATTTTGCTTAATAACATTAACATTAAATAATCTCACTTTCTTTAATGATATAATGATATCGTAACTATTTTTTAATAGTTTCATTTTTTTGTAACTGTTGAAAAGCTTTGTTGGTCAACTTGACCAAGTATGCTATACTAGCAATATGAAAACTTTTCCGGTGGCCGAAGCCAAGACGCATTTTTCCGCTCTGCTCAAATTGGTCGATACACATATTTTGATTTGGGCTTTTTCCGCGCGGAAAAAAATATCGCCAATTATACATTAGAGTTGATTGCGTTCTAGCTTTCCGGGATTTTGTACCCGCACCACGGTTGATTTTCACAGCCCCAAAATTGTCTGCCGCGGCGCGTCAGTATGGTTAAATGGCCGCTCTGACAGCGCGGGCAAAGCAGCGGCTTATCCCCTCTGGCCAGCTCGCTGACACGCACATCCCGATAAGCCGCGCACTCGGTGACGAAACGGGACGGCTTTTGCCGCGCGGCCAGCAGATAAGTGGTATGGCGCGTTCGGGTGATGGCGACGTAAAACAAGCGGCGTTCCTCGGCCAGCGGGAAACTTTCGGCTTGAGCCAAAACCAGAGAAAGCAGCGGGTCGTCGGTTATTTGATTGGGAAAACCCAGAGCGCGTTCAGACAAATTAAGCACGATGACATTATCGGCTTCCAGTCCTTTGGCCTTGTGCGCGGTCAGGTAATTTATATTTAATTTTGGCCGCCGCGTATAGATCAGTTTACCGCTGGCGGCGTCAAATTGAAAAAGCTGGTATCTGGTTCGTTCTCGGGAAACGGGCAGGAATTCTTGAATATCCCGTTGATGCCGCCCTAAAATGAGCAGGGATTTTTTCTCACCGTACTCTTCCACAATATTAAGAATGGCCTGTTCCAGCGCGCTGCGTTCCTGTCCGCGGCCGTACTTGATGATGCGTAGCGGCTGGCGGACGCGCCGGCGGGAAGCTAGTTTTTTCTGCAGCTGCGCCGGATTGGCCTGAATAAATTTGGCGGCAATATTGATCAGATTTTGCGAATTGCGGTAAGTGCGTTCTATTCTCAGCAGTTCGGCTGGCCCGGCCTGTTGTTGAAAATCCGTGAATAAACTTACCTCGCTGCCAGCAAATCTATAAATGGACTGCCAGTCATCGCCGACACAGATCAATTTCGCTCCGGTTTTTTCCCGGATAGCCTTGATGAGCTGGAAACGGCTTAAGGAAATATCCTGATATTCATCTATAATAATATACCGGTAGGGCGCCGGGGAGCCCTGTTCCCGCACCAGCCACGCGGCCTGATTGATCATGTCGTGAAAATCTAGCTTGTTTTGCGCGGCGAGTTCGGCCTGATACCGCGCAAAAAGCTGCGCTAAGATCGGCAAAAAAAGCGTGGCTCTGGACTCCGGCGCGTCCGCGGCGTCCGGTGGAATTATTAAGTCGGCCGGAGCGCGGCCGCTGGACTTTAAAAGATTGATAAAGGTGCGGCTGAGCTGCGCCAGTTTGGCCAAAGGCCAGTCCGCAGACCGCCAATCCGCCGCTTGTTTTTTTAACAGGGTTAATTCCTCCGTATTCCGCGCTTGAATGCCGGACAGCCGCAGCGCGTTCAGAAATAGCGCGTCAACCTGCGGCAAAATCCGCGCGAGATAATTTTGGATTGTTTGACTCAATAATTCCTCTCCAGCAATGCCGGACTGGCTTTGCTGGCGCAAAATACGCAAGCCCAGTTGATGGAAAGTCCAGACCTGAATAGGCGTTCCGAGCCGGCCAACAATGCGTTCCTGTAATTCCTGCACCGCTTTGCGGGTAAAGGACAGGACGAGAATTTTCTGCGGGTCAACATTTCTGACCTGTACCAAATACTGGACTTTGCCGGCGATAGTCAGGGTTTTGCCGCTGCCCGCTCCGGCAAGTATCAAATTGTTTTGGGCGTCTGTAACTATAGCGCGCCGCTGCTGTTTATCCAGCGACTTTCCGCCGATATTGTCGAATAGTTTTTTGTGCGTTTTTAATTCCTGCCGGATAAACTTTTGATTGAGCCGCGCGATGCTCCGGTCAAAATCCGCCATGCCGCGCCGGAAGCGGCGGACTTGCCGGTGGAGGTTAAAGCGGCGCTTCTGAAAATACCGCTGCAGGGGCGCGTATTCCGCCGCCAGTTTTTGCGCGGACAGCTGGGTAATATATTCAGGCGGTACAGTCAGCAGCCGCTGGATCCGGCGCAGACGAGCCTGATAGCGCAGACGTTGTCTCCAGATTTTTTTCCAGAATTTACATAAACGAGCCAACATGCGCCGCTCCTTTTTAAATTCTGCCGCCGCGAGGTTGTTTTTTTAAGAGCGAAAATACCGGATCGCCAGTAATTATCACCAGCCAGCTCATTCAATAAATATATCGCAAATCGCCAGAAAGCGTTGCAAAAAAAATGGGACGGTTTTTCTTTTCTCACGATACAATATTAAGAGGTAAATTATGGATACAAATTGAGCAGCTTATGATATATTATGTATAAGTAGCAAGGATTGAATATGTTGACAAAGATTATAGCTCAGCCTACCAATAAGTCACTCACTAAAGCGGATATCCAGCGTAATAATACGCAGAATTTTGCGGCCTGGAAAAGTTTTATTAGGCAGTATGGCTATAGGCCTAGAATGGTTGTTGTCGGCGCAGAACGGGCGCTATTGTCTGCGGAGGCTTATGCGCTTGAAGTAAAGCTGGGAAAATGGGCTAACCATGTTTCTCAGCAGCTCAAAGGCCACGTGCCTTATGCGATAGATTGGCAGTATCCAAATCGGCAGCCGGTGGGATTCCTTGGCTGGTGGAATAAGACGCCGACCTGGCAGCAAAAAAATAATGCGGATAATCTGAAAGCCTGCCAAAAGTTCAGCGCGTGCCACGCTTGCAAACCGCGGCAGGAAATATCCATCGAGGAACACAAATTAATGAAGGCTGAGGAATATCAAAATGAAATTAGACTGGGAAACTGGATAGCGCATACCGCCCAGACTATAAACAATGCAGAAGGCAGCCAAAGAGATTGGCAATACCCGGAACAGCAGCAGGCAAAATTTGTGAAGTGGTATACGCAAACCCCAACGGGCAATCAAAAACAAAACGCGGATAATCTTACGGCCTGGAAAAAATTTATTGTCCGGTATGGCTATAGACCAAGACAATCAATATCAGCGGATGCCCGCAAAAAAATGACCAAGACTAGATATGAACAAGAGGTTAGATTGGGAAAATGGGCGAATTCTGTTTCACAGTATTTGCTGCCGGACTGGAATCAACTGGTCTGGCAATATCAACAGCAGCATGATGGATTTAAGGAGTTATGGCAGAAAACTCCTACATATAACCAAAAACTAAACGCCGATAAATTAATTTTATTGCAAAAGTTTTGTCGAGAGAATGGCTGTCGGCCGAGTCATGACACCAGCAAAAAATATCCAACTATTGCCTCGGCGGGAGAAGTTTCACCGGAAGAAGATAGGCTGGCCGTTTTTGTGGATACGGTCAGAGCGGGCAATAGCGCTTTTCAATATCCAGAACAATATCAAGCGTTTGAAAAATGTTTAAGCTATCCCACTCGTTTAGCGTTCCAACAAAAAATGGATTCGCGCAGATTTGATCGGCTGGCTACTGTCCCTTAAAAAACGACGCGCTGGCATCTTCTAACTTTTTCTGGCAATGCGTAGTTCGGCATTTTTTAAACAGTTAAAAATTTTCAAAATTTTGGCGCGGACGGCTATTGTGCAATAATTTATAGTGTGCTAATATGCGCTCCCTTTTGTGTGATTTTTGTGTCGCGCAAGCGGAATTGCGGCTTTATGCCAAAGAACATTGCCTAAAACGAAACCTAAATTGGGCTATTAGCTCAGGTGGTTAGAGCGCACGCCTGATAAGCGTGAGGTCCGTGGTTCGAGTCCACGATGGCCCACTCAAGCTTAACAAGCGGCGCGGCCGCGAAGTTAAGCGAGAGTAACAAGGCCACGTAGTGGCCGAAGTTACAGAGTCGAAGAAGTTAGCGCGTTGCTACGCTGGCACTCTCTAACGAAGCAGACGCTATTAACCGCATGGGGGCGTAGCTCAGTTGGTAGAGCGCCTGCTTTGCAAGCAGGAAGTCGCGGGTTCGATTCCTGTCGCCTCCACTTTGCGCTCCTGCGCGAAGTGACAAGGGGCAGAAAACGACAAGTGATGTAAACGCAGTCACTTGTAATTTTTAATCATAACGCTGTAATTTTTTACAGTTTTTTGGAGAAAATTTCTCCGTGATCTTTGATATTGTTAGCAGTGAATGAATATTGATGAGATATTCATTTATTGAGCATGAATAAAACTTATGAACATTTATTCATGTGAATTTTAAGTAATCTAGGATATTCTAATTGTTTAATTTAAGAATATAGCCAAAAGGATTCTCGCTCACATATGAGAAAAATACTAAGGGCGCATGGAGGATACCTTGGCGAATAGAGCCGACGAAGGACGTGGTAAGCTGCGATAAGCCTCGGGGAGCCGCTATTGGCATCGATCCGGGGATTTCCGAATGAGGCAACTCATTACGGGTAATGCCGTAATATTATACAGTGAATTCATAGCTGTATGAAGGTAAGCAGGGGAATTGAAACATCTTAGTACCCTGAGGAAAGTAAATCAATTGAGACTCCGTTAGTAGAGGTGATCGAAAACGGAAGAGCCTAAACCGTGTTGATGTAATAGACGCCAGTCGTTGTCAATACGGTGTTGCGAGAGCAGATGGGGCAGTCTGGCGGCTGTCCGGTAAGTTACCAAACTTTAGATTAGCAGAACGGTCTGAAAAGTCCGGCCAGAGAGGGTTATAGCCCCGTAATTTAAAATTTAAAGTCTTACTTTTGTTTCTCAAGTAGAACGGGACACGTGAAATCCTGTTTGAATCCGGGTGGACCATTCATCCAAGGCTAAGTACTTCTATTCGACCGATAGCGAAACAGTACCGTGAGGGAAAGGTGAAAAGAACCCCGGGAGGGGAGTGAAATAGAACATGAAACCATGCGCTTACAAGCAATCAGAGGCCGCAAGGCTGATGGTGTGCCTATTGAAGAATGATCCGGCGAGTTACAATGTGCGGCAAGGTTAAGTTTTTTAACGGAGCCGTAGCGAAAGCAAGTCTTAATAGGGCGTTTAGTCGCATTTTGTAGACCCGAAGTCTGGTGACCTATTCATGTGCAGCGCGAAGCGGCGGTAACACGCCGTGGAGGTGCGAACCGGTGGATCTTGAAAAATCCTCGGATGACGTGTGAATAGTGGAGAAATTCCAACCGAACTAGACGATAGCTGGTTCTCCTCGAAATGCCTTTAGGGGCAGCCTTGGAGGAAGCCCATCGGGGGTAGAGCTCTGTTTAGGCTAGGGGACTCACCAAAGTCTACCAAACCTACGCAAACTGCGAATACCGATGGTTTATTATCCAGGAGTGAGCCTGTGGGGGATAAGCTTCACAGACGAGAGAAGAAGAATTCAGACCGTCGATTAAGGTCCCCAAATCTATGCTAAGTGTTAACCGTAAGGAAGTTGTGAGTCCCAGACAACCAGGAGGTTGGCTTAGAAGCAGCCACCCTTTAAAGAAAGCGTAATAGCTCACTGGTCGAGTCTCATAGCGCCAAAGATTTAAGGGGCTCAAGCATAGTACCGAAATCACGGATACATACAGTCGCTGACTGTATGCATGGTAGAGGAGCGTTCCGTAGTAGGGTGAAGTTCAGCCGTAAGACTGGATGGACGAATCGGAAGTGAGAATGTCGGAATGAGTAACGAAAAAATATGTGAGAATCATATTCGCCAAAAACCTAAGGTTTCCCGGGGAAGGGTCGTCCGCCCGGGGTTAGTCGGGACCTAAGCTGAGGCCGAGAGGCGTAAGCGATGGACAGCAGGTTAATATTCCTGCACCAGTATATTTCGTTATCACGATGGAGTGACGCAGAAGGCCAGGCGTAGCCGGTTATTGGATTCCGGTCCGCGCAGGTAGGGTGAAAGACAGGTAAATCCGTTTTTCATTAGCCCGAGACGCGCGGCGAGCCGCAAGGCGGAGTTGCCGGGGCCACGCTGACAAGAAAAACTTCTAAGGAGAAATATGCTGCCCGTACTAAAACCGACACAGGTAGGTGGGGAGAAAATCCTAAGGCGCGCGAGTTATCTCTCGTTAAGGAACTCTGCAAAATGACCCTGTAACTTCGGGAGAAAGGGTGCCGCAGTAAGGTGAAGGCGTACAGCCGGAGCCGGAAGCGGTTGCAAAAACCAGGCGATAGTGACTGTTTATCAAAAACACAGGTCTCTGCAAAGCCGCAAGGCGATGTATAGGGGCTGATGCCTGCCCAGTGCTGGAAGGTTAAGAGGAGAAGTCACGCCGCAAGGCCGCAGCTTTGAATCGAAGCCCCAGTGAACGGCGGCCGTAACTATAACGGTCCTAAGGTAGCGAAATTCCTTGTCGGGTAAGTTCCGACCCGCACGAAAGGCATAACAACTTTCGCACTGTCTCAACGAGGGGCTCGGTGAAATTGGAATATCTGTGAAGATACAGATTACTTGCAGCAGGACAGAAAGACCCTATGAAGCTTTACTGTAACTTGGCTTTGAGTTTCGATTAATTGTGCGCAGGATAGATGGGAGACTTTGATTCGGAAACTTCGGTTTTCGATGAGTCGACGTTGAGATACCATCCTCAATTCGTTGGAATTCTAACGCGGCGCTTTTATCAAGCACGCGGACAGAGTCTGGTGGGCAGTTTGACTGGGGCGGTCGCCTCCTAAAAGGTAACGGAGGCGCTCAAAGGTTCTCTCAACACGGTCGGAAATCGTGTGTGGAGCGTAATCGCACAAGAGAGCTTGACTGCGAGGCTGACGGGCCGAGCAGGGACGAAAGTCGGAGATAGTGATCCAATAGCACTGTGTGGAAGGGCTATTGCTCAACGGATAAAAGTTACTCTAGGGATAACAGGCTGATACTACCCAAGAGTTCATATCGACGGTAGTGTTTGGCACCTCGATGTCGGATCATCTCATCCTGGGGCTGAAGCAGGTCCCAAGGGTCGGGCTGTTCGCCCGTTAAAGAGGTACGTGATCTGGGTTCAGAACGTCGTGAGACAGTTTGGTCCATATCCGCTGCAAGCGTAGGAAAATTGAGGGAGTTTGACTTTAGTACGAGAGGACCGAGTTGAACGAACCTATGGTGTACCGGTTATCCCGCCAGGGGTAGGCGCCGGGTAGCTACGTTCGGTTTAGATAATCGCTGAAAGCATCTAAGCGAGAAGCTAGTCCCAAGATAAATTTTCCTGTCCCTTCGTGGGAGTAAGGCCTCCGGTAGACTACCGGGTTGATAGGTCAGGGGTGTAAGCACAGTAATGTGTTCAGCTGACTGATACTAATCGGCCGAGGTTTTTCCATAAGAGCTTGAACCTTTTGGTTTCTTAAAGCAAAACAATTAGGGTATCCTCGATTACTTAAAATACAATACACCCCTCAGTCTAAAATTTGCACCGCAAATTTTAGACAGCTCCCCTTGGGAAGGGGAGCAAAAATGGGCGCTTAGTGCTAACAATAAAAAAACAGCCATTTTTTTGGTGACGATAGCGGCAGGGAAACACCCGTTCCCATTCCGAATACGGCAGTTAAGCCTGCCAGCGCCGATGATACTGCACGGGCAACTGTGTTGGAAAGTAGGACGTCGCCATCAAAAAAATGGCTG
>JAIRWS010000066.1 GCA_031268855.1 Candidatus Margulisiibacteriota bacterium
ACAGGCACTATAGAGAACGGCGGAGTACACTCTCATACTCTTTCCGGCTCAGCAACGGACAACGGCTCGCATACGCATACTATTACCGGCGGGGCTATTTCCGGTACCGTAAGCAGCTCCGGTTCTGGCACAGCGTTCGACAATAGGCCGAGTTACTACACGCTAATCTATATTGTCAAAGTGACCGCGGCGGGGGGTTGATTTTGTCGTTCAATCAGCGTTGCCATGTCTGCTGACGCAGACACCTCTCTGTCTTGCGCAAAGCGCAAGACATCTCCCCTCAATTGAGGGGAGAAAACTAATGAGAATTGGATTTTAGTTATCTCCCCTTACTCGAACTTCACAAGCGTGAGCGAAGTGAAGTGAGAGTAACAAGCGCGTAGCGCGACGTTATTATTAGACAGAGGGATGTCCAGCGTAAGCTGGACATTACAGATATGCTAAACTTACCATGATTGGACACTGAGCCTGTATCCTACGGATACGCTGGCGAAATGACCGTTCTAAGGAGAGGTTTTTATGCGGGAAATTTTTCAGAGAGTCAGCACACGTAAATTCACCGAACAAAAGGTATCTCAAGAACAAATAAAAAAACTGCTCGCCGCCGCGATGCAGGCGCCGTCGGCCTACAATCAGCAGCCCTGGGAATTTCTGATCATCGAGAACAAAGACCTGCTCCAAAAATTTACCGGGATACACCCTTACGCCAAGCCGTTATTGAGCGGCGCGGCGGTCGGCATTTTTGTCCTGTGCGCCAAAGACCGCCTGCAATTGCCGGAGATGGCTGGACAGGATCTATCCGCCGCCACGCAAAATATTCTGCTGGAAGCGGTGCATCTGGGCTTAGGCGCGGTGTGGCTGGGTGTCAACGGCCATCAGGAACGCGCGGCCGCGGCCAAAAAATTATTTAATCTGCCGGAAAATATCGAGGTTTTTTCAGCCATTACCGTCGGGTACCCAGCGGAGAGCAGAAAAGCCGAACCGCGTTACGACGAACAGCGCGCGCACTGGGAAAAATACTAATTAGACTTACGCCAATTCGGCCAGCGCTTTGACCGCTTCTTCTTTGGTCGGCGCGACGCCGTGGTAATTAACTTTGTTTTCCATGAAAGACACGCCTTTGCCTTTGACGGTGTTCGCCAAAATGTACGCCGGCTTGCCTTTGAGCGTGTCCGCCCTGTCCAGCGCGGCCAGTATCTGCGGCAGGTCGTGGCCGTCGATCTCCAGCGCCTCGAAACCAAACGCGCGCCATTTGTCCGCCAGCGGCTCCAGTCCCATAACCCGCTCGGTCTCGCCGTCGATCTGCAGGCGATTGCGGTCGGTAATGACCGTCAGATTGTCGAGTTTGTAATGCGCCGCCGCCATAGCCGCTTCCCAAACCTGGCCTTCCTGACATTCTCCGTCACCGGTCAGGCAATAGATGCGGCTGTTCAGTTTGTCCATTTTAGCGGCCAGAGCCATGCCGACTGCCACGGAGATGCCCTGCCCCAGCGAGCCGGTGGAAATCTCCACGCCGGCGACTTTGCGCATGTCGGGGTGTCCTTGCAGCGGCGAACCGATTTTACGCAGCGTGAGTTTCGTGTTTTCGTCAATATAGCCGGACAGCATCAGCGCCGCGTAAAGCGCCGGGGCCGCGTGGCCTTTGGACAGGATAAACCGGTCGCGTTCTTTCCATTGCGGATTTTTAGGATCGTGGCGCATCCTGGAAAAATACAACGCGGCAATAATATCCGCCGCCGAGAGCGAACCGCCGGGATGTCCCGAACCGGCTTCGGCTAGCATTTCGATGATCAAACGGCGTATCTTGCGCGCGATCTCGGCCAGCTCTTTAACGTCATTAGCCATAGGATATATAGTATAAGGCAAGCAGGCGGTTTTGTATATTTAAGGATTACCGCTTCAGACCAAGCGTCAGCGCTAAACCATCCTCTATCTCCGTCAAAACTTTTCCGTCCAGTTTGGAACGCTTTTGCCGCAGCCGTTTTTTATCAATCACCGTAATCTGCGAAACAACCGCCACAGAATCTTTGCGCAATTTGGTTTTTTCTTTCGGTGCAAAAACATTGCCGGGCGCGCGCGCCAGAGCCAGATTTGTCGTCAGAGGCACTATTATAACTGTGTTGATTTTGCTTTGATTGAACGCGTCGTCTTGCATAATCACCGCCGGCCTTTTGAAAGCCGGTTCGCTGCCAAAGGGCAGGCCGAAATCGACCCACCAAACTTCACCACGCATCATGTTTAGTTAAATTCCGCAGCGCAGCCAAGCCAGCCGGTAATTCTACATTTTTATTTTGGGCATAAACTTCGTTTAACTGGTCGGTTATCTTTTGTTTATTATAGGAATGACTATCAATGTATTCAGCCAAAGCCAGAGCGTAAAACCGGCTGCGCGGCATGTCCATAAAACGCGCGACACTTTCTGCTGTTTCGTATAAATCGTCTGGAAGTGATATTGCTGTTTTCATATTAAAAGTATAACTTTGGTATAACCGGCTGTCAAGCGGACGTTTTTCAGCATCTCATTTAAGGCTCGTCCTGTCCAGTTTCCAACTCACTAATTCTAGCCTGCAGCGCGGCGTTTTCTTCTTTCAGTTGCGCATTTCCGGCTCAAATATTGGAAGCATCACGATAAATATTTTCGATCCCATATTTCTCTTTTATTATTGTTTCATCAATAGGCAATAAAGGGGAAAAAATATAATATTTTGTTCCGGCCTCATCTAAAGAAAAATGGCTAATCCGCACTCTTTTGGTTGTCCCGTCAGCTAAATGTATTTCTTGATATTGTGGATAACGCAAATTTAATCCTTTTAAATTACCCGTTGAATAAAAATATATCGCATCGGGGCATCCTTCACTACAAACATAAAGTATATTTCCATTTGGCAAATGAATATTTATTATACCGGCAGCTAAAGCCGCACTCTCTAACCTAAAGTCTGGATACAACCATATATGAGACGCTGTAAAAGTATCTCCCGCGAATGGCGCGTGTATTTCTGTAGGCTTTATTATCTCTAAATCAATACTGTCGTGAAGTAAATCCACACATCCTTTACTTATTTCAACAGTCTCCCCCGAAGCTATCTGTACCGTCTGCGGCACAAGATGAAAGCTGGTCCTGCCCAGCAATTTTGTAAAACGATCTATTAACAAAGTCTGTCCGGAAGCGAATGTAATCTTTATCGGCTCGGCAAAAAAAATTTCGGTATAATAACAGAATCCACATTTTTGCTGCTCAATCTTCATTATTTTTGCCGTATCAACATTATATCGATTAAATACAGCAGAAATTTTTGCCTGTTCTGCCAGTTCTTTATACTGTTCTGTCCAGAGCATAGCCTTTCGATCTTTAAAGTTTAAAATCTTGCCATACATAAATTCTCCTTGTTTTTTACAAAACTCATTTCAGCATATCGTCTATTTTCAGCAGAAATATCTTCGTTTATATATCGCAACTATTCCAGGAAAGTTTCAGTTTTTATGCCTCCGCCAGCGTCCTTTTTTTGCGGCGCAAGCGGTGAAAGGTCACGGCAAAACGGTGCGCCTCGTCGCGGACAGTCTGCAAAAGCCGCAAACCGCTGTCCCGCCGCGGCAGGACGAGCGGCTCACTGCGGCGCGGGATAAAAATCTCTTCCTCGCGTTTGGCCAGCGCGCACAGCGGTATATTCAAATTAAAATTTTTCCAGACACGCGCCGCCACGCTCAGCTGCCCTTTGCCGCCGTCGATGACCACCAGATCCGGCCTGTTGCTGTCGTCCAGCCGCATACAGCGCCGCGTCAGAACTTCTTCCATAGAAGCAAAATCGTCCGGCTTGTCCTGATTGATAATGTATTTGCGGTACTCGCCTTTGGCCGGCAGACCGTCCAGCAAGACAGCCTGTGAAGCCACCGTCTCACTGCCCTGAATATGCGAAATGTCATAACACTCGACGCGGCGCGGCGGGGTTTCCAGCGCCAAAATTTCCTGCAAACGCTTCAGGCCGTCCGCCGGCGAAGCTTCGCGGAGCTGCGCCATGATCCGCTCCTGCAAATATTTGCGCGCGTTGTAAACACCCATCTGCACAAAATCGAAACGAAAGCCGCTACGCGGCTGCCAGATCCTGGCCTGCCGCGCGCCCGCCCAGGCCGCGAATACCCCGCAGGCATAGTCCGCCGGCAAAATAATTTCCGCGGGGATAGTCTCGCCGGAATAAAAACTCAGCAGCAGGCGCTCAAAAGAATCCGAAGCCAGCGCGCGCTTGCCGCCGGCGCTGAAAGACCGACTGCCAATAATTCGTCCGTGCTGAATGCGCAGCAAAACCGCCGCCCAGATATTTTGGCCGGCGGCAAAACCCCAAACATCGCGGAAAATATTGTCCGGCGCGACCACGGACTGCGTGACCATAACTTTTTCCAGAGCCCGCAGCTTGTCGCGGCAGTGCGCGGCGGTTTCATAATCCAGATCTTGCGCGGCCGCGGCCATTTGTTTTTTCAGCTCCGCGTCAAGCGCGGCGTAATCCCCGCGCAAAAAATCTGTCAACGCGGAAATTTCTTTTTGATACGCTTCTTCTTTGCCACCGGAACAGGGCGCCAGACACTGGCCGATCTGCGCGTACAGGCAGGGTTTTTTACCAAATGTTTTGCAGCGGCGCAGGCCGAATATGCCCTGCACCGCGCGCAGGGCATCACGCACCGAGCCGGCATACGGGCCGAAATATTTGCCGCCGTCATTGAATCTCTGACGCGAGATGATCAGGCGCGCGTATTTTTCCGCGGTCAATTTGAGATACGGATAGCGCTTGTCGTCCTTGAGATCGATGTTGTACGGCGGTCTGTGTTTTTTTATTAAGGAGTCCTCCAGCAGCAGCGCCTCGCTTTCAGACGGCGTGACTATCGTGCTGAACTCCGCGATCCTGGCAACCAGCGCGGCGGTCTTGGCGTCTTTTTCCCCGTGAAAATACGAGCTAACGCGTTTCCGCAAATCTTTGGCCTTGCCGACATAGAGTATCTTGCCGCGCGCGTCGAGATGCAGATAGACGCCGGGTTTAGCGGGGAGATTTTTGAGGAGTTTGGCCAAATGCTCCGTTTGGTTCATTGAATGAATTTTAACACAGACCAACCCCGTTATCGGTAAAAGACAGCCCTTTCGGTGAACGAATGTCTTTGCCACGCCTCAAATTTATTTTTCAGGAAAATATTTTGGCAATATCCTGAAAACTCAAAAAAATTATCAAAGCCAGCAAAAGCCCCAGGCCCAAAGAATGTACGGCGCGTTCCAGGCGGGGGCTGGGCTGGCGGCGGAAAAGCAATTCGTAAAATAGAAAAAGTAGCCGCCCGCCGTCAAGCGCGGGAAAAGGCAGAAGATTGATCACGCCGAGATTGAGGCTCAACAAAGCGGCAAAGAGCCAGAAGACCGCCCAGCCCCGCTCAATCGCCGCGGCGGAAAAACTCAAAATGCCAACCGGACCGGAAAGCGCCGCAAAATCGCCGCGCGCAAAGATCAGGGCAAAATCATGCAGGATTGCTTTTAAGAATTGGCACATCATCAAAAAAGCTTTATAAAAGCCGGTCAGAAAAATTCCCTGCCGCGCGGCCAGCAAAAGATAAAGGATCAACCAGGCAAATAAGATATTGAACAGCGCGCCGCCGCCGACCACGCCCAAACGCGCCAGCCAGGATTTATTTTTGGCAGCATCGTCCGCCAGCTGCACATAACCGCCAATTGGTATCCAGCGCAGCGCATAAACAGTCCCACCACGTTTTACAGACCAAAGTTTGGCGCCAAAGCCGATATTAAAACTAATTACCGGCACGCCGGAAATTTTGGCAAAAAACCAGTGCCCCAATTCATGGATAAAAACAATCAAAGAGAGCTGCAGCAGCGCGGCCAGCAGAGCAAGCAGCATTTATTTTCGGCCGATCTTGCGGCTCAAAGCGGCGCGCATCATTTTTTCAAAAAAAGGCAGCGTTTCGGTCAGGCCGCTGTCCTCGTGCTGCAAAAGTTCGCGCGGTTTTTGCGCGCTGTGACTGATGCCTTTTTTGGACGTTTGCAGAAAATCCAGCAGATGCGCTATTTGTTCTGGCAGCTCATTGTTGAGCAGACACCGCGCGCGCACCGCCTCGGCCGCCTGCGAAACATTTTTGCCCTGCCGGTACATGATCTTATAAGCTTCTTTAATGACTGGCACGACTTCCGGCGGGACCAGCTGAGGATTGCGCCGCAAACCCACTTTATTGATCGAATAAACTTCCGCTGGATTGCCCTCGGCCAGCATAAAAGGCGGCACATCCTGAAACAGGCGCGAGTAACCGCCGATCATCGCCAGTTTGCCAATACGCAAAAACTGCGGCACCGCGACCATGCCGCCCAGCGTGGCATTGTCCTCCACGACAACGTGGCCGGCCAGCTGCACCATATTGACCAGCACGATATTGTTGCCGAGACGCACATTGTGCGCCAGATGCACGAAAGACATAATGAAATTATTGTCGCCGATTACCGTGGACTGGCCTTCGCCGGTCGCTTTGTGTATCGTCGCATACTCGCGGATCCGGTTGCCGCTGCCGATAATGACGTTGGATTTTTCGCCTTTGTAGCCGATGTCCTGCGGCTTGCCGCCGATAATCGCGCCGCGGCAGATCTCATTGTCGCAGCCGATGAATGTGTTTTCGCCGATAGTCACATTAGCGGCGATCTCCGTGCGGTCGCCGATCCGCGCGCCAGCCTCCACTATAGTATAGGGGCCGATCACCACATCCTCACCCAATTGCACGCTCGGGTCGACGCAGGCGGTTGGATGAATTTTGTGCGCCACAAAAGCTCCTATTGCTTTAAGATCATCATCTTCATTTCAGCCGCTTCGCAGACCACCTCGTCATTGACATAGACCGTGCCCTGACAAACGATTAGCGGATTGCGCAGCTTGAGTATTTTGACCACCAGTTTAAGCTGGTCACCGGGCACGACTGGTTTTTTCCATTTCACACCGTCAACACCGGCAAAAAGCGTGGTGACATTTTGGGGCACATCCGGCTGGCTCAAAGCAAAAATGCCGGAGGTCTGCGCCAGAGCTTCCACCAGCAGAACGCCGGGCATGATCGGCTGCGCGGGAAAATGTCCGTTAAAAAATTCTTCGTTGGCGGTCACATTTTTCAGCGCCGTGATGCTATCCGGCGTGATCTCCAAAACTTTATCCACCAGCAGAAACGGATAGCGGTGCGGCAACAATTTTTTTATCTGATTAATATCTAGCATTTATTCTCCTTTTTATTCGGCGCTGGAAACGACTTCCTGGCCGTTCGCGCCGTTATCCCGCACGAAGTATACTTCATAGAGGTTTTGGCGTGAAGCCTGTTTTTTAAGCTCGGCGATCTTTTGTAGCGATTTCTCCACGCCCATAAAATAAAAAGCCTCGGCCAAAATCTCGGCGGTTACGGCATTGGGCGCGATCACCACGATCTGCTGGATCGGTTCAACGGGCGAGGCCACCGGCAGGTATTTGCGCCAGGCCGCGGAATTCACATAATAAGAATCCTGCGTGTTCAAAATAACCACGGCCGCGTCGTTCAATTTCAAATTAAGATTTTCTTTTTCGGTCAATTTCAAAGACAATTTTTTGGCGCCGAAATAATAAGCCACGCTGCCAGCTTTGATCTGGCCGGCCAGCGCGTGTTTTTTTAAATAACCGCTGAGCAGATCTACCGCAAAACCGCGTTTGATATGGTCAAAATCAATTTCCGCATTGTTCAGGTAGCGCACGCGGGTCAGCGAGCGGTCTAGCGCGATATTTTTATAACCGAGGCTCGCCCTGGCTCTGGCCAAGCGTTCGGCGGTGGGCGTGGTCAAAGCAAAAATCTTGATGAGCGGCGACCAGGTAATGTCAAAATAACCGTTGGTAAAAGCCGAAGCATTTAGCGCTTTTTCGATCAAATCGTAAGTGCTTCTGCTGATTTCCAGACTGCGCCACGCGGCGTTGGCGTTGAGCGCGGAAATTTCGCTCAAAGGGCTTAATTTATTGAGGTTGGTGTCCAGCTCGACCAATTTGTCAAAAGCCGCGTTCAACGCGGTCTGCGCCGGTTTGATATTTTCTTTTTTATCGCTGATCCTGATCTGCGCCTCAAAAACATTGTCCAGATAAAAACCGGAGCGTTTTAATTCTCTCTGGCTGTCGCAGCCGGTTAAAAACAACAAGCCCAATCCCAGCGCCAGTAAATATTTTTTCAAGATTAGTTTACTCCTTTGCTTTTCTTAAAACTTTCGATCTCCCGCCGGATGCCGTCAAACACCGCGCGGGAAGTGATCGTCGCACCGGTAATACCGTCGTGGGCGCCGCCGTCTTTTTTGTGCCGCAGATTGTCCGTCGCGCGTCCCCGCAGGCTGTTCGCAAAACTCTTTTCCGTAATGCGCGTGCCCAGCCCGGGCGTCTCGGCTTGAGCCAAAACCTGCAGACCGCTGATCTGATAAGCCGGGTCCACGCCAACCAGCAGCTCGATGTCGGAACTATAGCCGCGCGTCCGTACCGGCAAAATATACCCGAGCAGGACACCGGAGGCGTCGTAAACTTCGCCCTCGACAACTTTGGCCAGCTCTGGAAAAAGTTTTTGCTGGCCGGCAAATTTGGCTTTTTCTTGATTGAGGGCTTTGAGCGGCGCGGTATACTCATATACCAGCGACAAAAGCCAGCCGGAGATTCCGCAAAAAACCGCTAAAATCAATCCGTACTTTAAAATAAGTTTAATAAGTCTGCTCATAATTATTTGTATACAGAGTATTTTATTTTTTTCTTAATGAACTCGCCCTTTTCGGTTTTGCAGATAATATTGGCGAAATACTCACCGGCCGCTGTGTCTGCCGGCAGAGATAACACACCTTCCCAAATCTCCCAGCCACCCGGCGCTGTGCCGCCGCGGGTCAGCAGCGCTGAAATAATTTTACTTTGTTCTGCAGCCAAGAATAACATAACCTGCTTGCTTTTGATAGACGCCGGCAGCAGGGCTTTGACGCGAATATCTTTAGCTGGCGCCAGCGGATGCGGGAAAAACTGCACGGTCAGCAGATCCTGCGCTGGCTTATTGTTCGGCGCCAGCACGCGGAAATAAAACGGCTTTTTATAGATCTGTCCGCTCTGGCTCTGCAAAAACACCAGTCCCTGCCGCTCACCGGTCTGCAGATCAGCCGGAGTTTTGTACTCGCCGCGGAAAATACCGCTGCCTGACGGCCGCAGCTTGGTGGTCTGCAGCGCGCCGTTGAGCCGCCCCCAGACCGCATAAGCGCGCGCCACGGCTAATTCCGGCGGCACGCTGATCTTTATAGTCTGCGCGCTGCCGCGGGTCAAAACCGGCGGCGTCAGCTCCAGATCGAGATACGGCGCCATGAGCGCCGCGCCGCTGTCGGCGGTTGCGTCCGCGCCGCTGTCGGCAGCTGTGTTCGCGCCGCTGACTTTCTGCTCTGGAGCGTCTTCGATCTCGTCCGGCGCGGGCCGCGCATAAAGCAGATCGTTGTGCGGCGGTTCTGGCGCCGCCGCTGGTTTTTGAAATGTTACGCGCAGATCATCCAGATAAAAAATACCTTTGTCCCGCTGGTCGGGACTGTAAACAAACACCGCGTATTTTACGGTCTGCGCCAGCGGCTCAAGATCTCCGGCCACAGCCACTGAATAAAGTTTCCACTCTGTATCCTGAAGCGGCGCGGAATACAACGGCTCGGCGTTGTAAATATTCTGCCCCAGACGGCCGTCATTGCTGCTCAGCAGATAGACCGCCAGACGTGCCTGCGGCGAACCGGAACCTTTGAGCCAAAACCGCAAGACCGGCCGCGCACCGTAATAATTGCGCGGAGAAAATTCCCGGGAAGCTACGCCAGCCCAGGCCTGCTGGCCAGCCAGATCGTAATCCACCTGCAGAGCGCCCTGTCCGGACGGGATTTGCAGATCCGCAAAATCTTTGTCGCGCGCGTGGATATTGCGCGCGCGGGCATGATTTTTCCACGGATAATGGTCGCCGCGGTTTTCAAAATCATCGACCAGCTGCTCGCGCCAGGAATCGAGTGTCAAAGGCACGGTGATCTTTTGCTCGGTCAGATTTCCCGCGGCGTCGCAGAGGGACACTGTCACAGTGTACTGACCGCTGTATTGATCAGAGTCCACTGTATATACGCCTGTATATACACCGTCTCTGGCGCGCGCGTCGCCGTCCTGTCCGGCGTCCCACAGCGGGATATTTTGCGTGAGGCCGGAAATGCTGAAAAACGCCCGGCCGTTCGGCTCGCCGCGCAGAGTTACGATCAGTTTATCCCGCACGCGCAGCGGCCGGCCCGCGGCATTGTGCGACACCGCCAGGATTTGCGGCGGCTCGCGGTCTACCTCCAGCAGCAGCTCTACGACCGGACTGCGATTTTGCCAGGCGTCAATCGCCTGCAAACGCACGGTCTGGCGCCGGCCGCCGCTCAAGCCATGCCGGTACTGCCAAAATCCGGGCGTGACGATTTGCAGCGCGTCATCCGGCAGGCCATTGATTAAAATAGTTTCCACATCTTTATCGACAGTGCCGTAAAAATAATTGGCGGAAGTGACCGGCAGAGACAACACCGGCGCGGAAGGCGGAATACTGTCGATAAAAATACGGTCGGTGGCCGGCAGAGAAACATTGCCGACATTGTCTACCGCAAAAACATAAAAATTATTTTCACCTTCGTCAGCGGTTTCCGCATCGCCGCTTTGATGCTGCACATTTTGCCACCAGCGCGAGTGGTTGCCCATGGCGTAATAACCCACGCCGGACTCTTGATCCGCGGCGTCCGTCCAGGTAACAAACACCTGCTGGCTGCGGCCTTTTTTCGGCTCGCCCGCGGGTATGTTTTCGCTCACGCGGTTCGGCCAAACACATACCCAGGTCGGCGGGTCAGGCGGCGTGGTGTCTTTGCGGACAGAAACCGCGCGCGTGGTAACATTGCCGGCCTGATCGTAAGCCGTGATAATAATATCCTCCGGCGCGTCAGTGGCTCTTATGGTGTAACGCGCTGACCAGACGCCGTCCGCTGTATTCCTGATCGGCGCTGGCCGGCTGTCAAAAGCCGGTGAAAAAGTGATCAAACGCACGCTGCTGCTGTCTTTGACCGCGCCGCGAATAATAAAATCCTTTTCCATTTCCAGCAGACCGCTGTAATACAGGATCGACGGCTCTGGCGAATAAAGATACAGCGAGTCAGTGTCTATGCCGGTCAGGGTTAGTTCCACCAGACCGTTGCCCGTACCGCGTTGTTCAACAGCGGGAATAATTTTTCGGTCTGGCTCAAGGCTTTCGCCGCGACTATTGAAAGCCAGTGTGCCAAAAGATTTTTGCGGCTCGCGTTCGACCCAAAAAATATCAAATCCGCGCAAATAGCCGGGCAATTGCTCGTTGTAGCTGCTATTGCCGCCAAGGCTCAGGCAGGAAAAATATTTGGGACTGTCCAGTGTGAAGACAAAGTTCTTTTCCCAGGAACCGGCGCGGGCGTTGTAACAGCAAAGCGTCGCGGTATTGCCCGCGATATAAACAATAAACACCTGGCCAGACGCGTCAAAAGCCACCGACGGACTGCCTGAGCCGGAAATATAATTTGTGGACAAACGGCTGATCGCGTTTGACCAAAGGCCGGCGCCGCGCACGCGGTGCAGCAACTGACCGCCGTTGCTCCAGACCACATGCAGATTATTTTGAGAATCGACAGCGACGGCCAGCTCGCGGCAATTGGCAGGCACTGTGCCAGGTTTTTGATTGGCTGCGGCGCTGATCTGCTCAAGAGCATCCCAGGTTTCCCGCGCCAGATCGAAAATCCGGCAAACCACTTCGCCTTTTTCCAGCCAGACCGCATACAGAGCGCGGTTGCGGTAATTGACGATCAAAGGCGTCTCGCTGTCACCGCCGGAAAGCTCGGTAATATCCTGCCAGATTCCGGCATCCAGATCGTACCGGCGCTGCAAGATCACGCCGTTGTTTTCCCAGACCAAATATATATCACCCAGGCCGGAAACCACCGCGCAGGGGTTTTGGCTTCTGTTGTGCGCGTCGGAAACTTTATACGGGGCAGACCATGACCCGCCGCCATTCACAGAATCCACCATATAAATCCCGCCGCCGCGCGCGTAAAAAATATAGAGCCGGCCAGCCGCGTTGCCGACGATCTGCGCGTCCGCCGCCGCGTCGACGATGATCTGCGGTTTGTCCCAGCTCAGACCAGCGTCAGCCGAACGCAGATAATGAACAGCCTGTCTGTCCGTATAAACCAGATGGATCTGGCGTCCCTGCCGGAAAGAATGCGGCACGGCTTTGCCGAAAATATCCGCATTGGCAATGCGAAGATCAGTCTGGCGCACCGTGTCCGCGGCCAAAACCAGACTACCAAACAACAAAAGGCCAAAAATCAGCTTAAAATACCGCATAAGGAAATTTTAACATAGCCATCGGGAAATGCGCTGTTAAATTTGTCTCATCTGTTTCGCAACTTGTTCATTAGCGGCGGGAAGCGGCGGTTAAGCTCCGACTATTCAGATTTTCGCCAATTGTTTAAAAAGCTGTTCCAGAGAAACCATATCGATACCCCGTTTTAGCGGCCAGCCTTTAGCGGCCGGGATCACCACAAAAGTATGCTGGGGCGCGATGTCTTCAATAGCCAGATAATTGCCTTTGGTTAAAGACGGCGAATAGGAAGCTTTGCATTCCAGAGCCAAAACTTTGCCGCCCAGTCTGACCACAAAATCCATTTCCGCGCCATTGGTCGTCCGGTAATGAAAAATCTCCGCGTCGGGACGCCAGCCCCGGATATTGGAGAGGACGATCTGTTCCCAGACCGCGCCAAAAGCCGGATGTCCCGACAGCTCCGCAAAAGAACGCAGTCCCAGCAAGGCCGCCGTCAGACCGGAATCAGCGACATATATTTTGGGCGCCTTGACCAAGCGTTTGCCCAGATTAGAAACATAAGGCGGCACCGCTTCCACCATATATGTGCTGGCCAATAGATCAATATAATTTTTTATCGAAACAGCGGACAATCCCAGCGAAGAGGACAATGTGGAATAATTAACAGTCTGCCCATTAACGTGGGCCAGCATCTGCCAGAGCCGCCGCATAGCCGCCGGAGCAAAACCAGCCCATTGCCGCAAATCTCTTTCCAGAAAAGCCGCGATGAAATTTTCTCGCCACTCATAAGAGGTTTTGCGGTCGGCAGCCAATAAACTGCGCGGAAAAGCGCCCGCCGCAAAATAACGATTCAGGCTGTAAGTTTTGGACAGCTCTGTCCAGAGAAAAGGCGTCAGTCTTTTATAAACAATGCGTCCGGCCAGAGATTCTGAGCTTTGCCGCAGCAGGTCGCGTGAGGCCGAACCCAGGATCAAAAACCGTCCCGTCCCACCCCAGTCATCCACTAAAGCGCGGATCAACGGGAATAACTCCGGCTGGCGTTGCACTTCATCAATACAGACCAGCTTGCCTTTTTGGGCGGACAAGAACCACTCGGCGTTCTCCAGCTTGCGCAAATCGGAGGGCCGCTCCAGATCCAGATAAACGCTTTTAGGAATTTTTTTTACGACACGCTTGACCAGCGTGGACTTGCCGCATTGCCGCGGCCCGGTCACCGCCGTTACTGGAAAACGCTTAATTGCCCGCAAGATGTCTTGTTCAATGATCCGCCGAATATACATAAACTGCTCCTAAAAATCATCCATGCAAATCTAAAATATGATTTTAGATTTGCATGGATATTATAACAGCCTATTTCAGCTAAAACAAGCCGCGGAGTAGTCCGGTCAAACGCCGCGCAGACCGCCGATAATTTCGGTGACTTTTTTTAAGCCTTTTCTTTGCAGATACCGCGTCAGACCGTCGATTATTTTCAGCGGCGTCAGCGGATCGCTGAAATTGGCCGTGCCAACCTGCACCGCCGACGCGCCGGCCAGCAGAAACTCCGCCGCGTCTGCCCAGGAGCTGATACCGCCCATACCAATAACGGGAATTTTGACCGCGCGCGCGACCTGCCAAACCATGCGCAGAGCAACAGGTTTGACCGCGGGGCCGGACAGACCACCGGTGATCGTGGAAAGTTTCGGCTTTTGCGTTTCCACATCGATCGCCAGACCCAGCAAAGTATTGATCAGCGACACCGCGTCAGCTCCGGCCTCCTCTACCGCCCGCGCGATAGACGCTATGTCCGTAACGTTGGGCGAGAGCTTGACGATCAGCGGTTTATCGCAAAAACGCTTGACCGCGCGCACCAGTCCGGCCGCCGCCGCAGGATCAATACCGAAAGCCATGCCGCCGGATTTTACATTGGGGCAGGAGATATTTAATTCTATGGCCGCGATCGCTTTTTGGCCGCGCAGCTTTTGAATGACCGCCGCGTAATCTTCCGGCGTCGAGCCGCTGACATTGACAATAACCGCGGTGTCCAGTCCGGCCAGGCGCGGCAAATGCTCCGCGATGAGATGATCCACGCCGTTGTTTTGCAGACCGACGGAATTGAGCAGGCCGGACGGAGTCTCCGCCAGACGCGGCGCGGGGTTGCCCTGCCGCGGCTCCAGCGTCGTGCCTTTGACCACGATACCGCCGAGTTTGGCAAGGTCGAGGAAGTCCGCAAATTCTCCGCCGTGGCCGTAAGTCCCCGAGGCGGTCAGCACCGGGTTTTTGAGTTTTAGGCCGGCGATATTCACGCGCAAATCTACCATGGCAAATCCTTCGCGCGGAAAACCGGCCCCTCCGTGCAGACGCAGACATTGCCGCTTTTTTTAATGGCGGTCACACAACCCAGACAAGCGCCGACGCCGCAGGCCATCACGGACTCTAGCGAGACCTGCAATTCAAAATTTTTTTCCGCCGCCAGTTTATGCAGAGCCTTTAACATCGGCTCCGGGCCGCAGGCATAGACCGCGTGACCCGCAGACAGCTCTTGCAATTCCGCGGTCACCAAACCCCTGACGCCCAGACTGCCGTCTTCGGTGGTAATTTTCACTTCCGCATAGCGCGCAAATTCAGCCGCGCGGACTATATCGTTTTTGGTTCGTCCGCCCAAGATCACCGTCGGTTTATTTTTTAATTGTTTGGCCAGCAGCAGCAAGGGCGCAATACCGCAGCCGCCGCCGACCAGCACGGCTTTTTTAGCGGACAGAGCAAAGCCCTGTCCCAAAGGATAAATGAGCGAAATTTTGGCGCCGGTTTTTAACTCCGCCAAACCGCGCGTACCGGCGCCGGCAATCTTTATTAAAAAGGATAATTTTGCGCCCTCGGCGTCGTGCACTGAAAACGGCCGGCGCAAAAATACATTTGGCGCGGACAGCATAGCAAATTGTCCGGCAGACACCTCAAGATTTTCACCAGTGTCCACAGTCAGCAGCAAATAAGCGGGCTTGAGCAGTTCGACAGAAACGACCGCGGCCTGAAGGAGTTTTTTCATTATTTTATTATATAACAAAATTCCTGCAACAGCGCGGCGCTGCTTACGATATAATTACAGGGTGTTACGATGCAAACCAAACAGATAGCCACGCCTCTGGATCTGGAATTGGAGCTGGATTTTCCGGAGGCGTCCTGTATACTAGACTCGCAGCTGGCCAAAGAGCTGGAATACTGCGCCGCTGAACTGCTGTGGAAAACCGGCATTGTTTCCTCAAATATTTCTAGGGGCAATTCGGTTTTTCGGCCGCTCTGGAATTTACACGACATTGTAGAAAAAATCTCCGGTTATCTTCGGCTTGTTACCAGGAACAAATCGTTTTTTTCCAGAGCCGCGCCGGAAATAACCAAAAACAACCATGCTGTTTACCTGTTGGCCAGAGAAAGCTCACAGCAAATCGAAACCTTTTTGTGGAAATTTTCCCTCGCTGACAAGGAAGAAAACACCGCTAAATCACTGGCGAAAGAATTTTCCGGCCGGTTGCAGGAAAAACTTATTCAAAACACAAAAACTATCCACGCCTGGGTCAACCACTTGTTAAAACTTTCCAGTGCCGCCAGTCAAACAAAGAATTAAAAATCAGGCTATAATCCCGCTATGAGCTGGCGGTTAAAACTCGCGGTGTTCTTAATGCTGATCTCTGTGCTGGCCTGGCCGGCCATAGCCGTCTCGCCGCTGCTGCCTTTGCCCGAAAAAGGCCGGGCAATTTGCGCGGTCGGCGCGTTCCTCTTTGGCCAGATCACCTGGAACGCCGGACTCATTATCGGCGGCGTGGAAGCTGTAGCCAAACGCAAAGAATTACTCATGTGGTTTAAAAAGATTTTCCAGAAATAATTCGCCGCCGCGCTTGCCAGACGGGGAGATTTTCCGCTAGAATAAATCCGAGCAGTACGAAAGGAACAATTATGTCTCCGCTGCTCGGTTTTTCATTTTGCCACGATTTCTCTCTCCTGCGCCTGCAGGCTTTGTTGCAAAAATATCCGCTGGAAAAAGTCTGGTCAGGATTTACGGCGCGGGATCTGCAGGAGTTTGGCATTAAGGCCGATCGTTCTGCGGAAATTCTGCGGCTGCGGGACACGCTGGATTTAAACAAATATCAAGAGCGTTTGCGCCGCCAAAATATTTCTGTCCTGGATTATTTTCAAGCGGAATATCCGGCGTTGCTCAAAGAAATTTTCGATCCGCCGCTTGTGCTTTACAAAAAAGGCAGCCTGCCTCTCGCGGATATTTCCGGCATCGCCGTGGTAGGCACCAGACAGCCCGATCATTACGGACTCCAAAGCACAGCCGGGATCGTCCGCGCGCTGCCCGGCCAAACAATAGTCAGCGGTCTGGCTCTGGGCATAGACACGGCGGCGCATCAGGCGGCGCTGGAAACTGGAGCGCCGACGATCGCAGTGCTCGGCACGCCAGTGGATAAATGTTTTCCCGCTGGCAATTACAAACTCTACGAACGGCTCAGCGCGGAGCATGCCGTAATCTCCGAATATCCGCCTGACACGCCTTACAATAAATGGAGTTTTCCGCGGCGCAATAGGATAATCACCGGCTTGAGCCGCGCCACCATAGTCATCGAAGGCCGGCTCACCAGCGGCGCGCTCATCTCCGGCAAGATCGCGCTGGAGCAAAACCGCGAAGTTTACGCGCTGCCCGGACAGCTCGGCAATCCTCTGGCCGCCGGGACAAACTGGCTGATCGCGCAGGGCGCTAAACCGATCTACGATCTGGAAATACTGCGGCGGGAGATTTGCGGCGCACAACTGCCGCTGGTTTTTGCCAAACCCGCCTATGCCCTGACCACCGACGAAGCCAAGATCTACGAGCGCCTGCCAGCTGACGGCACGACCGCTCTGGACGCGCTACTGGAAGATTTTGATCTGGCTTTTTTGAGCAAGACTTTGCTGCAAATGGAGATAAAAGGCATGATTAGTATTTTGCCCGGGAAACAAATTTTGCGGATCTAACTGTTTAATCTGTTTAATTTGCTAAAACAAAAGCCCCGTTCACAGGGGACGGGGCTAGAAAAGAGCAAACTACTTGTTGACCAAGTCTTTGAACTCTTTGCCGACAACGAAACGCACAATTTTGCGCGCGGCAATTTTGATCTCCTTGCCGGTCTGCGGATTGCGTCCGGTGCGGGCCTTGCGCGCGGCTCTTTTCCAGGTGCCGAAACCAATCAGCTGCACGGCTTTGCCGGCCTTGACCGATTTCTTGATCGCGTCCAGCAGAGCGTCGAGCGCTTCTTTGGCTTTAGTTTTCGGCAGATCGACCGCTTTAGCGATCACGTCGATTAACTCTTGTTTATTCATTTTGAAATTCACCTCCCCCGCTGTTTAAAACTGTTAGAGCATTATAGGCAAACGTTTTTTGAGAAGTCAACTAAAAATGTTAAGATTCTTTTTATGAACACACTTATTTGCGGCCCGGCTGGTTGCGGCAAAACGACTAAACTCATTGCCGAATACATCGCCTTGAAAAAAGAAAACCCGCTGCGCCGCGCTGTTCATTTTCTCGTGCCGACAGCCGAACACGCGGAGAGGATCAAAGAGCTGGTTTTGGCCGAGCTGCCCAATAAATGTCTGGCTGCCGCCAACATTCAAACTCTCGACAGTTTTATTTATCGAGACGGCTATATTTCCGGGCTGCAGAAACAAACTCTGTTGCAAAAAGTCTGCGCCGGTTTGGATCTGCGCCAATATTTTAATCCGGAGCCAAATAACGCTCTGCTGGCCAATCCGGATTTTTTAGCGGCGTTATCCGATCTGCTCAGCGAGCTGAAAACCTACCGCGTGCCGCTCCAGACGCTGGCCCGGCTGCCCAGCCAGGATAAATACGCCGAATTAGAGAAAATCTGCGCCGCGTATCAAGCGGAACTGACCACGCAAAAATTGTTTGACAAAGAAGACTCTGTCCAGAATTTCCAGCCGCCGGCCCGCGGCGCTGTTATTTTCTGCGACGGCTTTACAGAATTTACGCCGCTGCAATTTGAGAGCATCCGCCGGCTCAGCGCGGACGGATGCCGGTGCGTCTTCACGCTGCCGCTCGGCACGCCGGACAATAAATTATTTATCCCGGCCCAAAAAACCGCGGCCAAATTTAAAGCGCTGGGGTTTCAAACTATTACGCTGGAAAAACCCTGCCGCAGTCAGGACAAAATCCTGCAGGCGCTGGCGTTGCACTGGGGCGAAAAACTGCCGCCCGCCAAAAGCAGTGAAAATCTGCCGGACTGCGGCAGTCTCAAGATACTCGCCGCCGGCAACCGCCTGCAGGAAATCGAGGCGATTGCCCGCGCAATCTTAAGGCAAAAAAAAGCGGCGCGGCCTGCGCCGCTCAATTGGTCGGACATCGCCCTGATCTTTCGGCGCATCGGCAATTATCAATTTCTAATCAACGAGGTTTTTCAGCGCTACGGCATTCCCGTGGAAATTCACGAAGGCATCAATTTGCGCAATCAGTTTATCGAATGGCTGCTGTCTCTGCGTGACGTGCTGGCCGGAAGACCGGCTGAAAACTCTGCTGAGAGCGTAGACCGGGAAACTTTATTGGCGTTGCTCAAATCCGCTTATGCCAAATACGCTCAGCAACCGCTCGACCCGGAAGCCATAACCGCGCTGGAAACCGCCCTGCCTTTTCAACCGACAGTTAAAGAAATTCTCGCGGTCTGCGACCAGCGGCTGGCTAATTATCTGCAAAAAGTTTTTAGCCTGTCGGTTAAACTGCAGGCCGCGCAGGATTTCAGCCAAATTCAAGCAGTCCTTGAAGAATTTTATAAATTTAACAGCTGCCGGAGCACGCTCAAAGCAGACCTGGAAATTCCCGAACTGGAAACCAGCGTCATACACGTCAACCGCGCCTACAGCAGGCTGCTGGAAATACTCGCTGAACTGCAGGAAATTCAGCCGCCGGGTCTGCCAGCCGATGAACTCTGGAGCAAGCTGCTGCACTCCCTGCAGGAATTAACGGCCGCGCGCAAACGCAACGGCGATCAGGTGCAGGTCTATGACGCGCCAAGCGCCAGACAAAAAGAATACAAAATAATCTTCCTAGCTGACCTAACCAGCAGCAGTTTTCCGGCCAGAGCCGCCGAGTCTGTGCTGCTCAAGGATTACGAAAAAGCCGAGCTGGGAAACACCGGGTTAAAATTAACCAGCGACAAAATCTTGAATGAGAATTTGTTTTTTTACCAGACGATCACGCGCGCGCAGGAAAAACTTTATTTGTCTTATGCCGACCGCGAAGCCAGCGGCGGCGCGCTTAAACCAGCGCATTTCTTGGCTGAGCTGCAAAATTTCACCGCGCAAAAATTTGGCCAAAAAATACCGCGCGCCTATTATACGTATTCGCAGCTGCTGGGTGAAGCCGAGCCGCTCTGCCGCAGCGAATATGAGCGGCTGTACATTTACCGCGCTTACTGGGAAAAATGGCAAAAAGCGCGCGCCGATCTAAGCCTGGCGGACATTCCTGAACAGCAAAGAGAAAGCGATCTGCGTTTTTTGACGGAAGTCGTGCGCCGCAAAGACGACCCTAAAAATCTACGGCAGGCCGCGCAAAACGCCGCTAAAGAATTACAGAAATTAAAGAAATTCAGCGCTAAGGAATTGGAAACTTTTTCACGCTGCGCGTTTCGTTATTTTTGCGAGCAGGTTTTAAATTTACAGGTCTATCAGCCGCCGAGCCATTACGCCGCAGATTATCCGGTGATCCTGGGCGCGATCCAGCATGCGGCGCTGGCCGAATATTACAGTCACCCCCAGCCGCGGCCGCCGCTGGCTGAAATTTACCGCCGGCTTTATCCGCTGCCAAAATTTCAGGAGCAATTTCCGCAGATGCCGCGGCGGCAGGCTGAACTGGAATATCAAAAAACCGAAGCTGTTTTAAAAAATTTCGTTGCGCTGGATGAACAAATACAAAAAGCGCGGCAGGCGGAGACTTTGCATTGCGAATATGAATTCAGGCAGAATCCGGCAACTGGAGCAGACCGGCGTTATCAAATCGACGGAAACTTTATTTCTGGAGTCATTGACCGGATTGACAGGATCGGCGAAAATTTTTTCCTAATCCTGGATTACAAAACCGGCGCGCTACCGCCGCTCTCCGTCAAAAACTTCAACCAAAAAATCCTGCCGCAGGCCTGGCTTTATGTTCTCCTGTATCAGAGCGTGACCGGCCTGCGGCCGGCCGGCGCGGAGTATGCGCGACTCAAAACCAACGAGCGCAAAGGCCTTTATCGCAAAGACAGCGGTGTTTCTCCTCAGGGAATTTCCGCCGCGGAGATAAACAGCCTGCTGGAGAAAACTCAGGAATTGATCCGCGAATATTTCGCCGCCTTGCAAAGCGGAAATTTTTATCAAAATCACGACAAAACATTCTGCCGGAAATGTCCGGCGGAAGAGATCTGCCGCAAAAAACAAACCAAGATCCGTTTGGGAGCGTGAAATGATTGAGCTAACTAAAAAACAAAAAGAAATTATCGACCTGCGCGGCGACAATATCAGCATCAATGCCAGCGCCGGCTCGGGCAAAACGTTCACGCTGATCGAGCGCATCACCGCGCTGCTCTCTGCGGGGATTCCCGCCGGCAGAATTCTGGCCGTGACTTTTACCGACAAGGCGGCGCAGGAGCTTAAAACCAGGCTCATCGCGCGGGCGCAGGAAAAAGACCTGCCTTACTGGGAGATCGAAAGCGCTTACCTTGGCACGTTTCACAGTCTGGGCGGACGGATCCTGCGTGAAAATTGTTTTCAGGCCGGACTGCCGCCAAACTTTGAAACACTGTCCGAAATCCCCGCTGAGCTTTTGCTGGAAGAAACGATCGAAGCCTGTCTGGAAGAGCAATTGGCGGCGGGCAGCGCGACAACCGACAAATTGCTGGAAGCCTATTCCCGTCAGGATTTGGTCGAGTGCTGTGTAAAAATCCTCTCCGCGCTGCGCGCTTACGGGCTGCCGACAGAGAAACTCCGCGCCAAAACCGCGCCGCAAATTCAGGCTAAAATTTTAGAGATCAACGCAAAACAGCTGCGGCAAGTTTATGCGGAAATCCAAAATTTCTGCCGCGCGCTGTCCGGCCAGCCGAGCACGGAAAAATTTATGGAAATGCGCGCCGCCGCCGCTCAACTAGGAACCAAAGAATATTCTCTGGAAAATCTGCGCGCCATCGGAAAAATTATCGACCTGCGCAGCGGCGGCAAGACTGTCTCCGCCGACAAGGCTGCGCTCAAAGCAATACGCCGGCTGTGCGACAGCAATTACGATCTTATCTATTTTGCCGAAGACAAAGAGGCTGATTTTGCGGAACTAACCGTTTGCCTGAGCGGGCTGCTGGCGGATATTCAAACCGCTTATAACCAGCGCAAAAGCCAGAAAAACCAGCTTGACTTTGACGACTTGCAGGAACGCGCGCTGCGGCTGCTGGAAAACAATCCAGAGCTGGCCAAACATTATCAGGGATTTTTTGCCGCGGCGCTGGTTGATGAATTTCAGGACACCAACGAAGTGCAGGATAAATTGATCACGCTTCTGACCGGCCCGCGCAAGCTCTGCGTGGTCGGCGACTGGAAACAATCCATTTATCTTTTTCGCTATGCCGACAGACGCCTGTTCCAAAAATACCGCGAACGTTACGCTCAGGGCGCGGGGCAAAATCTGGACTTGCGGGAAAATTTTCGCAGCGCCAGAGAAATTATTAATTTTGCCAACGCGCTGTGCGCTCCGCTCTTTGCCGCCGACCGCGGCGCGCCAGCCTACGAGCCGCTGATCTTTGGCAATACCGCCGAGCTGCAGCAGCTGTCCGGGCACGTAGAAATTGCTTTTGCGCCTGTGCCGGAAAATCAAGACGGCCAAAAGAATACTGAATACAGCGCCGCGGAAAAGGCACGGCAAATTGAAGCTGTTTATATCGCGCGTAAAATTCAGACGCTGCAAAAAAACCGGCCTTTTTCGGATCAAAACAGATGCGCGCTGCTGCTACCCTATTTTTCGCATATCGACACTTTTACCGCCGCGCTCGATGCCGCCGGCTTAAAATACGTTTTGGAAAGCGGCGGCAGCTATTACAGTCAGGGCGAGATCGTTGATACTCTGAATTTCTTGAGCGCGCTGAATAATCCGGCTGATGATTTTCGGCTGGCCGCCGTGCTGCGTTCGGAAATGGTCAATCTCAGCGATCAGGCGCTCTTGCTTTTGACACGCGGCAAAAATAAAAAACAGCCGCTGTACGATCTACTGAATCATTTTGACCAAAAGATCTTAGCTAATATCGACGCAGAAAAATTAAAAAAATTTTTAACGAGCTATCGGGAATTGCGCGGTCTGATCGGCAAACTGCCTGTTTCCAAGATCCTGCAATTGACGCTGGAAAAAACTTTTTTTATCAATAACGCGCTGTCCTGCCGCGAAAATGCGGAGAGAAAATTAGCCAATCTAAATAAGCTGCTGGATATTTCCAAAAGTTTTGACGCCAGGAGCCTGCAATACTTCAGCAATTATATTCAGAAACTGCAGGAGAAAGAACAGCGCGAAGAAGAAGCCGATCTATCGGACAACAGCAGCGTGCGGATAATGACCATTCACAAAGCCAAAGGTTTGGAGTTTGAAAATGTTTTTGTGGCAGACCTGTACCGGCACCGCGATACACTGCGCTTGGCCAAAATAATTTTCCACAAAGACCTGTATCGAGACAGCCAGACCCAGGAAGAGCTTGGCATACCGCTGGCTTTGAGCAAGGCCGCCGATCAAGACACGCCGGAAGCCGACAATATCTCTCTGGCTTACGCGCACGCCAGAAAAAAACAAGAACAGCTAGAGCTGGAAGAAAGCCGCCGTTTGTTTTATGTGGCGATCACCCGCGCTAAAGAAAAATTGTTTTTGACTTCCGCCTGCCAGCCGCAAAAAGACAGCGAGCTGACGGAAGAGTGTCTGCAAACCCGCAACATCGGTCTCTGGCTGAGATATTTTTGCCTCCAGCAGCCGCAGCTCAAACACGGCGCGGCGGTCATTGAGTCCATTGAATCGCAGCCTTTGTCCAAATCGGCGCGGGCTATTATCAAACCACCAGAGCTTCAGGTCACGGAGTCCGCGCCGGCTGCCGAACCGCGTTACAAATTAAACGTTTTACCGGCGACTCTGGCCGCCTATCTTTTAGCCGACAGCCAAAAATTTATTCTGGATTATTTTCACGGTTTTGCCGCGGATGAATATCCGGCGGCGGAGAATAATTCTTTAGACCTGCAGAAAATCGGCACGGCCGCACACAAAATTATCGCCGCGGGCACGGCCGCGCAGGCAGAGCTGCCGAACAATCTTAACGCTGCGGAAAAAATCTATTTGCAGCGCTGTCTGGAAAATTACGCCAGATCCGCGCTGCCGGACTTGCTGCCCCCAACCGAGCATTTTCACGAAGTCAGTCTCGATTGTTTATTTGAGGGCGTGCATTTCAACGGCGTCGCCGACCTGCTCATCAAAACGAGGGACGGCTGGGAAATATATGATTTCAAGACTAGCCGGACGCATACACCGGAAAACGAAAGCCGGTACAGAAGCCAGCTGTCCGTTTACGCCGCGATCCTCCAGCGGCTGCTGCCCGGACAAAAAATCAAGGGTTTTCTTTTTTATTTATACACTGACCGAAATCCCGCGCCAGTGGAATTAAACGAAAACGTGTTGGCGGATTGTCTGCGGGAGATGCAGAAAATCAATGCCTCGGCGCGCGGCGCTGGCCGTCCCTGGCCAGACTTTTCAACATCGCAAAGATAACTTTGCGGGTAGGCACATTGAGCTTGTTGTAATTATTTAACAGCTCAAATTCCGTGGTTCTTTTATTCAGCTTGACCTGTGGTTTCCCTTCCAGCTTGCTGAACCACCAGTCCATATTGAGGCCGTATTTTTTATTGATGCGCAGCAGAGTGCGCAAATGCGGCAGACGTTCGCCGCGCAGCAGGCGGTAATATTCGCTGTAATCCATACCCAGATCAAAAGCGGTGGCTTCCACAGTCTGTCCGCTGTTCTGCCTGAGCAGAGCCAGCTTTTTGCTCAACAGCTCTTTCAGCTCAGTGTTGGTAATTTCTTGGTACATTAGACACATCCTTTTTTAGGCTGATTGACAAAGTCTAAATACCTGCTAAAATTCTTAACAGTACCAAAACACTAATGTGCTGATTGACCAATAAATTAAACAAGGGGGTATTTTTATGACCATAGCGGCAGGCCAGAAAATGTATGCGGACGATATTCTCAATCTGACATTTTTTCCGATAGGAACTATTTTGCAATTTAGCGGCAGCCAGTACAGCAGATTGACCAGCGCCAGAACGGAGGATAACAAAGTAATCTGGACACTGTGCGATGGCACAAGCGTCAACGAAATAGCCGTGCCAAATTTGGTGGATAAATTCCTGCGCGGCAGTTTAGCTTCCGGCGCGTCCGGCGGCGCGAATAGTCAGAGCGTGTCCTTGCAAACAGCCAATCTCCCCGCGCACAACCATGAAGCAACGGGACTATCTTTAAGCGGATTATCTGCGAGCGGCCTCTCGATAGCTACAAGCGGTGGACACACACATACAGTCGCCGGAACAGCAACTACTGCCAGCGGTGGCGGCGGACACATGCATAGTGTTTCCGGGACGTCGTCTTCCGCTGGTTCGCACAGTCATAATTTTCCAGTCACCGGCGCGAACAATAATGATCATTCTGGCTCTGAAGGTAATGGCGCAGCGGACACGGACGCCGGTTTTCACGACGATTCTTCTACCAGAGATGCCGGCGCGCATACGCATACTTTTTCATGTTCTACTCCTGAAAATGGCGGGACACATTCTCACGATGTTCATATAAATATGTCTACCGGCGAAAACGGCGGCTCACACTCGCATACGATC